>CAZIDC010000534.1:0-2611 GCA_964537885.1 uncultured Syntrophaceae bacterium
TCTTGGCGTTTCCTGACCGATTCCCGGTGTCCTTCCAGGTTTTCCATCTGGGCCAAACGCATGGCCGGGGGGGAAAGCTTCTTCAAACCCCCGGGAGAAAGGCAAATCAGGCTGGAGCGCTTGAGGAAGTCATAGACCCCGAGGGGGGAGGAAAAGCGGGCCGTTCCTCCCGTTGGCAGAACATGGTTGGGGCCGGCGACGTAATCGCCAATGGCTTCAGGAGAGATGTGGCCCAGGAAGATGGCTCCGGCATTTTCAATCTTGGCGAGAAGGCGAAAGGGCTCGGCCACGGCCAGCTCCAAATGTTCCGGAGCAAGGTCGTTGGCAATTCCCGCTGCTTCCGAAAGATTTTTTACGACCAGGATGGCTCCGAAATCTCTCAGAGAGGCATCCGCGATCCGGCGGCGGGGCAAGGCGGCCAGTTGGCTGGCAATTTCTTTTTGTACTGCTTTGGCAAAACTCTTGGTAAGGCATAACAAAACCGCCGCAGCCCGCTCGTCGTGTTCGGCCTGAGCAAGGAGATCAGCAGCCACAAAAGAGGGATCGCTGCTCCTGTCGGAAATGATAACAATCTCGCTCGGGCCGGCGATGGAGTCGATGGCCACTTCTCCAAAGACGATTCTTTTGGCCGAGGCGACGTAAATATTTCCCGGCCCGGCGATCTTATCCACTTTGGGAATGGTCCTTGTTCCAAAGGCCATGGCCGCGATAGCCTGGGCGCCCCCCACCTTAAAAATTCTATTTACCCCGGCGATGTGCGCCGCAGCTAAGACTCTGGGGTTCAGGTACCCATTGGGAGCCGGGCAGGTCATGATGATTTTTCGGACTCCGGCGACCCTCGCCGGAATGGCGTTCATCAGGACGCTCGAAGGATAGGCCGCTTTGCCACCGGGGACGTAGATGCCAACCCGTTCCATAGGTCGGACGATTTGGCCGAGAATCGTCCCGTCTTCTTCGGCAAAAGACCAGGATTTTTGGGCCTGCAGGGCATGGAATTGAGTTATGCGGTCGGCCGTAAACTCCAAGGCCTCCTGTTCTTGCCGCTCCAGGATTTTCAACGCCGCCCGCATTTCCTTAGGGGAAACCTGGATGTTTTTCAGGGAAGCCTTCCATCCGTCGTATTTCCTGGTTAACCTTAAAAGTTCAGGGTCTCCCTTTTCCCTTATGCCGGCCACAATCTTGCGCACCGACCTCTCCACTTTCTCAAATTCACTTCTACCTCGCCGGGAAACCCTTTGCCGAAAGCGGAAAAAGTCTTTCGTGCCGGAGATCATGATTTTCATGCGGCTATTCCTTCCCCCTTTTTATCTTTGCCCCGAGCTGATTCAGTTTTTCGTCAAGCTTTTCATACCCCCGGTCCAGGTGGTAGATCCGGGACACTTCGGTCGTTCCTTCAGCGGCTAAACCCGCCAGGACTAAAGAAGCGCTGGCCCGCAGGTCCGTGGCCATAACCGGAGCCCCCGTAAGGTTGGCAAGCCCGCGAACCACCGCGCTTTTTCCCTCCACTCGAATATCCGCCCCCATCCGCTTAAGTTCGCTGACATGCATAAAGCGGTTCTCGAAAACCGTCTCGGTGATGACCGCCAGACCGCTGGCCAGACACATCAAGGCCATGATCTGGGCTTGCATGTCGGTCGGAAACCCTGGGTAAGGAAGGGTTTTCACGTCAACAGCCTTTAGGTTCGCGGGTCCGATAACCTTCACGCCCTCTCCCTCCGCAAAGATTTCCAGCCCGGCCTCCTTCAGCTTGGCCACCACCGCCTCCATATGATTGAGCTCGCAGTTAAGGAGCTTCACGTTCCCCCGGGTGATTCCCGCGGCCACCATCAGAGTTCCGGCCTCAATGCGGTCAGGGATGATCGTATATTCTACGGGATGAAGCCCCTCTACTCCGTCGATGGTAATAATGTCCGTTCCCGCACCCTGGATCCTGGCCCCCATTTTATTCAAGGCTTTGGCCAGCTCGACAACCTCAGGTTCGGAAGCGGCATTTTCTAAAATCGTCTTGCCCTCAGCCAGGGCGGCGGCCATCATGATGTTTTCTGTTCCGGTTACGGTCGAGATATCAAAATAGATCGTCGCTCCTTTCAGCCGATCGGCTCGGGCTTCGACGTAACCGTGCCTCAACTCCACTTTGGCTCCCAAAGCTTCGAGGCCTTTGAGGTGCAGGTTGATGGGGCGGGCGCCAATGGCGCAACCACCGGGCAGGGAAATACGGGCGCGTCTCCATTTGGCCACCAAAGGTCCTAAGACAAGAACGGAAGCACGCATGGTCTTGACCAGATTATAAGGCGCCTCTAAGGAATGGACCCCAGAAGCGTTCAGGCGAACGGCCCCGCTCCCGCCTTCAACTTTGACGCCCATCTGGGTAAGGAGTCTGGAGATGGTGCGGATGTCCGCCAGGGCCGGAACATTTTGCAGGGTATTCCAACCATCCACCAGAAGAGAGGCGGCGAAGAGCGGCAGAGCGGCATTCTTGGCTCCACTGATGGGAACCTGTCCTACCATGCGGGTTCCACCCTCGATGATCATCTTGTCCATATACAAACTCCGAAAGAATGAGATCCAGGAAGACGCAGATTATCGCACAAAAAGATAAAAAACCATAGGC
>CAZIDC010000535.1:0-2597 GCA_964537885.1 uncultured Syntrophaceae bacterium
GAAGGAGCCCGGGTGCTATTGATGGACGTCAACGAAACGGCCGTGATCGCGGCCGCGAAAGGGATGGATCCGAGCGGGGCGCGCGCGGCAGGGAGAGGAGGGGATGTAACGAAGATAGACGAAGTGCAGGCGCTCGTCAAAGAAGTGAAAGCGCTTTGGGGGACGGTCGACATCCTGGTCAATAATGCCGGAGGCGCACTTCATACCCCCCATGTGCTTGAGGAGATTCAGGAGAAAGACTGGAATCTGGTAGTTGACGTGAACCTGAAAGGGACCTTCCTGTGCTGCCAGGCGGTGATCCCCGAGATGGCCAAGCAGGGGAAGGGGGCGATCGTCAATATGTCCGCCTTGGCGGGGCACTGGCGGGCGTCGCTGGCCGGTGTCCAATACGTAGCGGCCAAGGCCGGGGTGGAAGGGCTGACCCGCCAACTGGCCTATGACTGGGGGAAGTCGGGGATCCGGGTAAATGCCGTCGCCCCTACGGTGACGTTGACCGGAGCCCGGATTCAAGGGCTCTGGGAGGCAAAAAGTGAGGAAGAGAAAAAGAAGGTTCTTTCCGCTATCCCCCTTGGTCGGTTGGGAACCCCCGAGGAAGTCGCATCCGTGGTCGTCTTTCTCGCATCCGATGAATCCAGCTTCATCACGGGCATTACCATCGATGTGAACGGGGGACGGTATCTGCGTTAGGGAACCTGCTTTTCAATTATCATAACCTCCCTCTTCAGTAAAGGAGGAAGGAAAGAAGAAAGGGAGATGGAACTTTCCGACAATAAATCCGGGCTGCGTCTTCTTTTTTCAGGACTGCTCCCCCTGTTTGTTCTGGCCCACTTCGGCCACCACCTGCTGACCGCCCTGCCCATCCCCCTCTTACCGATGATCCGCAGCGACTTTGCGCTTGATTATACCCAGGCCGGGTGGGTGGTCTCGGCCTTCAATCTGGCCTATGGAATCGGCCAGTTGCCGGGGGGTTGGCTGACCGACCGGATCGGCCCTCGACTCATGATCACCATCGGGATCTGCGGAGTGTCCCTGGCCGGGTTTTTGGTCGGTCTTTCCCACATTTTTATGATGATGATCTTCTTCCTGGCGCTGATGGGCCTTTTAGGCGGCGGGTACCATCCGGCCGCCCCTCCGATGATTTTCGCCTTGGTCCATCCCAAGGTCCAGGGGCGGGCTTTAGGCCTGCACATGGTCGGCGGCGGCGCCAGCTTTTTTTTGGCGCCCATCATCGCTATGGCCATCGCGGCCTCCTGGGGCTGGCGCGGATCTTTTATCGGGCTCGCTGTACCAACCCTCATCTTCGGTATCCTTTTTTATGTAATCCTGGGTAAGCCAAAAGCTGCCAAACAGAATGATCAAGGCCCTGCCCAAGCAAAAGAAGAAGAAGGATTTTCCTCTCCGGGCCGGGTGCGCGGGCTCATCCCTTTCTTCGTCTTGAGCACCTTCACCGGCGCTATGGTTTTTACCGCGACCTCCTTCGTTCCCCTTTTTTTAGTCGACCACTTCGGTTTCCCCAAGGAAACCGCCGGTATCTTCTACGCCCTCATCTATTCCGCCGGTCTTTGGGCAAGCCCTCTCGGCGGGTACCTCTCCGACCGCTGGGGAAGAGTGCCGGTAATCCTGACCGTGTGTTTCCTGTCCGGCCCGCTCATTTATCTGCTCAATTACGCGCCCTCCCGCTGGTCCATCGTTCTTTTACTCCTGGCGATCGGGATGATTATTTATGTGCGCATGCCGGTATCGGAGGCCTATATCATCCGGCAAACCCCGGTCCGCAATCGTTCGGCGGTTCTCGGCCTGTATTTCTTCGCCAGCATGGAAGGAGGGGGACTGCTCGCGCCGGTCATGGGCTATTTGATCGACCATCTTGGCTTCTACTACAGTTTCACCATCGCCGGGGCCAGCTTGCTCTTCGTCACCCTTCTCTCCTCGATTTGGCTCTGGGGGAGCCGGGACTGATTTACTGACTTGCCTTAGGGTGGGTAATGTCAAAAGTTTTATGAAAAAAGAGGATAAAATATGAACCACAGAGGGCACAGAGGGTAGGAAATAAAATTTATCATAACATTTTGATATCTAATATTTTCTCCGTGTCCTCTGTGGTTTGATTTTGACAATACTTTAGGGCGGATGGCGGAGGTCTGAACATGCCAAAGAAATGGTTTAAATCATGGCCGGAGAATATGCCGCGAACCCTCGTTTTCCCCGAGAAGAATTGGTCTGAACTCTTGAGCGATCATGCCCGCCAAACCCCGGAAAAAGTTGCCATCAACTTTTATGGAAGGGAGATCCCCTTTCTGGAGCTGGATCAACGAACGAACCAGCTGGTTAGGGCCTTGATTGACTTGGGCCTGAAGAAAGGGGACCGGGTAAGCCTTTTCATGGAAAATTCTCCTCAATTCGTCATCGGATATTTTGCCATCCTCAAGGCCGGCGGGGTGGTGGTGGCCGCCAACCCGATGTTTAAGGAAGAGGAGTTGAAGTACGAACTCACGGATGCGGGCGCAAGGATCCTCATCGCCCAGGATTTCTTGTACCCCAGGGTGAGGAATGTAAGAGAAGAGGCCGGACTTTCCCACGTCATCCTGACGAGTTAC
>CAZIDC010000536.1:0-2586 GCA_964537885.1 uncultured Syntrophaceae bacterium
GATTCCTCCCTTTTTTAAAGGGAGAGCAGGAGGGATTTAGGTTCCGGCGTCTATACAGTTATGGACTGACTAATAATAGGCAGCTTGGTATAAAGCCACCATGTCACCCTTCGAGCAGGGGCGGGGGTTGAAGGGGTGGCACCAGTCGGTCATGGCCTTCTCCGCCATGGCCGGGATTTGGGATTCCTTGACTCCCACTTCTCCCAGACGTTGGGGCAGGCCAATTTCTGAGGCGAGGCGGGAGACCGCAAGACAGGCTTGCTCGGCAGCCTCGGCCGTTGACCGGGAGTCGATCTTTGCGCCCAGGGCCTTAGCGATGAGGGCCAATTCTTCCTGGGATTGGGGAAGGTTGTAACGCATCACGTGGGGGAGCATAATGGAATTGGCTACCCCGTGGTGGACATCAGCCTCCGTCGAGAGCTGGTGGGCCAAAGAGTGAACGGCGCCCAAGCCTTTCTGAAAAGCCAGAGCCCCCGTCATCGACGCTACGGCCATATCCAAGCGGGCGTCCAGGTCGTTTCCCATCTCCACAGCCTTCCTCAGTGACTTGCCCACGAGGCGGATCCCTTCCAGCGCCAAGGCCGAACATATTGTGAAGGGCATCTTCAGCATTCCCATTATTCCATCGCTCTATTACTCCGCGAACTCCGCGCTATCTGCGGTTAGATTGTCATCCTTTCAGGGAGAAAAGGGCTTTGCCGTTCTGGAGCTCTCTTTTCACCCGTCCCAGGCCTTGGAGGTACTGGAGGTGAGCGAACGCCTCCCCGCCGGCAAACCATTGCTGGGGAAGGGGAAATTCTTCCCAGCTTTCGCAGTCGATGTCCCAGGACATCTGCGAGGCTACCTTATAAGCGGTTTGTTTGCCCCTCTCTAAAATGGAAAGGACCTCGTCGTTTCTGATTTCATGATGCTTCTTCAGTTCTTCAATCCTGCGGCGGTGGTGAGAGAAACGTTCCCGGTGACCCGGCAGCACCTGGGCCACGTCGTACTTGCTCACTTTATCCAGGCTTTGAAGATAATTCTTTAGAGGATCATCTCCCTCGGACCAGAGGGAAATGTTGGGGGTGATGCTTTCGAGGATGTGGTCTCCGGAAAAAAGGATTTTCTTATTCGGCTCGTAGAGACACAGATGGCCCCGGGTGTGGCCGGGGGTCTCGATACAGGTAAAGGAGTAACCCCCGATTTCAATCTTAGCTCCCTCGCGGAGAAGGGTCAGGTCCAAGGGGCGGCGGGCGTGATATCTTTTGCCGGGATGCCGGCTGATGGCGGCCTGAATATCCGACTCGGGGAATCCGTTGAGGCGAGCGGCCTCGGCCATCTCCTGCCAATGGTTGGGATCGTTGATGACCTCGGCATCGGGGTAATTGAAGTAGATCTTTGACGAGCTCTGGGCCAGCTCCGAGACCAGGCCCAAATGGTCCGCATGGAGGTGGGTGATGAAAAAATCCGTTCTCTTTAAATCAACCCCAAGTTCCTTTATGTAGGCCTCCATGGCCTGCAGGCACTCAGGCCGGTTCATCCCGGTGTCGATCATCAGAAACCGGCCGTCCCCTTTAATAACGTAAGAATTGATGGCTTTGAGGGGATTTTGGGGAAGGGGAATTTCTCCACGGAATATATTCGGATACACTTCATCGATCATGCGCAGCTTCCTTTCTTATCGCTTTTTTAAATCACCTGAAACTTCATGGTCTGATATTCATTCTCGCAGGGGGGACCGTGGCAGATTTGCACTTCCTTGGTGGTCAGGTTCATGATGATGGAGGCCACGGTCTGAACTTGCTCTAATTCCGGATCCCGCGGATCGGGATGGCGGCAGATGGCATCGGGATGGTTGAGATGATCCCGGAAGATTTCCTTAAAGTCTGCGGTGGATATTTTTCCGGACCGCGCGGTAAATTTTTGCTTCGCCCTTCCATAGCGCAGAAGAGAGTCGGGAAACTGGCTCAAATTGGCGTCCAGGGGCTTCAGGCGTTCCGAGGTAAAATGATTGGTATGGATAAGGACACCATCTGTGGGATAGAGGAAATCCATGACCTCCGGAGCCATTTCAAAATCCATAATCGCTCCGTCCCGGTGGGCGATGAGACAGTTGTTGGTCGACCCACGGTTCATGGAAGCGATCTTGAAGATGGCATCCCCGAAGCGCTCGCTGTTCAAAATGCCCCTCATCAGGACATGGATGGGGACGCCGACCTGCCCCATGGGAGATTTCAGAATATTCAAGCAGGCGCCCAGCCCGGCGGAATTGAGGCCGATCTTGCCGACGATTCCCGCCTCGGTGACCGTGACCACGCCGGGCTTGTTTTCCTGCTCGATCTCCAGGATAACGGTCGAATCCATCAGTTTAGGGTTCCAGTCCCAGTTTTGTCCGAGAAGCATGGCGCCGGAAGACGTGGCTTCGGGCAGGGCCGCCAGAGCGGTACACTCGCCAGTGGCCAATTTATCGGCGTACATCAATTCCGTACGCACGTTCAGGGCCAGGATTTCTTCCAGGTCCGCCTTCGCCCCTTCGGCGATTCCTCTGATTTCTTCGAGGATGTCCGGATCAAAAGCCTTGATGACCGGAATGAACCGCCTGGCCAG
>CAZIDC010000537.1:0-2582 GCA_964537885.1 uncultured Syntrophaceae bacterium
TAGTTTACCCCTCCCGCCTCGCGACTCACGCCTTACGGTCTTTATTCTGCCTTCATCTGCGTCCGATCCCCCCGCCCTCTCTCCGCCTGAGGCGGAAGAGGGGAAGGGTGAGGGGGCTTAACTTGTTTAAAAAATATCTGCGGAAAAGAGATAAACTTCCGCATCCTTCTCTTTCCAGGCATTGCGCGGCAGGCCGGCTTTGCGACAGGTTTCTTCCAGGAAAGTCATCGGGTTCCAGTTATACTCCGTGGCCACCTGCGGAAGAAGGAGGCCCGCATTAAACCCCTTTTTGATATAAAGTCCATGTTTGCCCACCTCGATCTCCTTTAGGTCCTTCATCCGTTGCAAGGGGGTCAGGACCGAGATTTCCAGGTCAAGGTCCTTGAGCTCGTTTAATTTCAGGGGTGAAAACCTGGGGTCTTCGAAAGCTGCGGCTGCGGCCATCCGTTCGACGGTTTGATACAGGGGTTGGGAGGGATGAATCTGGCCGATGCATCCCCGAAGCTGGCCCTGCTTATGCAGGGAGACGAAGGCGCCGCGTTTTTCCTTCAAAGTCTCCGTGGGGGCGTCGAGCTGCGGAGCTTGCTCTCTCTTGAGCCGTCTTTCAATGGTGGACTGGGCAATCTGACGGAGGGCCTTCTTTTCTTCTTCGGTCAATCCCAGGCTAATGCCAGCCTTCTTGCGGCCCATCTCCTTTTCCGGCGCGGGCAGTTCCCGGTAAAAAACGGCGGACCCGTAGCCTACGACTCCCGACCGGTCTCCCGTCACATCCCCGGAATTGAGGTATTTCAGAACTCTGGCTCGATTGGCTCCCAATTGCCGGGCAGCCACCATCACGGCGATCAGCGGCCCTCCACCGCAGGCTTCTCCCTTGCCCGCCTCCAAATCCTGGGAGAGTTTTTGAGGATCAAAACTCAGCAAATTTTTGAGAACGAGTTGGTCCAGGCTCACGGCTTTTTCGTAGGGATGGAAATGGGAAAGGTCCGTGCTGGCCACCAGCAAAACCTTTTTCCCTTTGACCGCCCTGGCCATGGCTTGGCCGACAACCTCGCAGGTGCGGAAACTCTGGTCGCCCATGACCACCGGGACAAGATAGAATGGCCCGATGGTTTCCTGAAGGAAGGGCAGCTGGACTTCCAGCGAGTGTTCCCGCTCGTGGCCCTGGGACGTGAGGCGGATAAGATCGCTTTCCTCCATGAACTTCCGGCAAAGATCTTTTTCTACTGGCAGAATACCCAGGGGAGTTTCATACCCACCCCGGTCATAAACCGATGCTCCCTGAAAAAAAGCCCGGTGGGACGGGGCAACCACAACTACGGCGTCAAATTTCATCCCTTCCACAAGCTTGAATCCATAAGCGGCGACCTGACCGGAATAGATGTACCCGGCGTGCGGTGAGACAAGGGCGACAATCTCACCGGCCAGCTCTTCCCGGGGTGCGCGGGATAGGAAATCTTTAACCTGGCGGGAAAGGGTTTGCGGATCGGCGGGATAAAAAGACCCGGCTACCGCTGGGCGTCTCACCTCTTCTTTCATGGATTTCCTCCTCCTTGGCTCGAGCCCTTTCTTGGCAGTTGGCGGAGATGAAAAGGGTTTTGCTGGCGACAATGGCCAGCAGGAATGCGGAAAATGTTCTATTCAGTGAACGAGAGGCCCCCCTCATGGCGTGGTTTTAAAGTTCTGGCCCTTGATCGACGGAGGAAAAGAAGTCCCCCCGGAAAGGATGATTTTCAATCCTTCCTCCACCGTAAAGGCCGTGATCATGAGTTCTTCGGCTTTAAAGAGGGCTACCTGCCCTAAGTAAAGATTGTTCGTCGGAATATAAACCGAATAAAGCCGTAAGGTTCCGGAACCCTGGTCGACCAGGACCTCGCGGGTCATGAAGCCCAGCGAGAAAACCCCCTTTTGGGGGTATTCGACCAGGACGACTTTTTTGAAGGAAGAATTGCTTGAGGACGAGAACGCCTCGACGATCTGCCGGATCGTTGGGTAGATGTTCCGGACCACGGGAAGGCGCATCAACAGGTCCTGAAAAAACTTTAGAATCCTCGATCCAAATACGTTGGTGGCCAGCAGGCCCACTAAAAAGATGAGCACGATTTCGATTAGAAATCCAAGACCGGCGACTTCTTGGCCCAGCATTTGATAAAGGAGCGGGTTCAGGAATCCATCGAGAAACCGGAACAGCCAGAATAAGGCCAGAGCCGTGATGACAATGGGAACCACCACCACTAATCCGGCGAAAAAGGTCTTTTTGATTACTCCCTTGACTCGCTCCATGAAATGCCCGACCTGAAAAAAACTTAGGGATATCAGTGGCAGGTACTACAATGATGGCTGGAACAACTGCCGCATCCCCCCGAACTCGAAGAAGCGACAAACTTGGCCCCGCTCTTAAAACTGAAGGCCGAGACTTTCTTGTTTACCTTGCTGCTCTTGCAGTGGGGACATTTAACCTTGGTTTTGACATTGAAAACAATCTGTTCGAAATCGTCCTGGCAGCTTGGGCAATGATATTCAAAAATGGGCATCATCCAACTCCTTTTTGTTTTATTATAACAACGCCGAGGGCGGCAAGCAAG
>CAZIDC010000538.1:0-2580 GCA_964537885.1 uncultured Syntrophaceae bacterium
CGCCGCCAAAGCTAAGAAGGGATATGTGCCTCATGATTGCAAGCAATATGACTTTCCTTCCGGGACCCTGGAATCACTCGGCATTTGGAATATACCGGCTCTTTGGCCCTCAACTAATTTGGAGATGATCCATATTTTTTTATGCTTCTTCAGATTAAAGAAATCAGCAAACATTTTGGCGGTCTGGCCGCTTTAAGCGACCTGAGTTTCCAGGTTGAGTCCGGGACAATCCTCGGCCTGATCGGTCCGAACGGGGCGGGGAAAACGACCCTGTTCAACGTGATCAGCGGTTTTTTCCCCCCGACCGTAGGCCGGATTTTTTTTGCGGGAGAAGAAATCACCGGGCTGCGGCCCGACCAGATTGCCCGCAGGGGAGTGGTGCGGACCTTCCAGGGGGCCAATCTCTTTAAACATAAGACCGTTGTGGAGAACCTGATCATCGCTCATCATCTCCAGGTGCAAACAGGTTTCTTGGGGCTTCTCTTCAACAACTCCCGGGCCAAGGCCGATGAAAAGAAGGCGCGGGAGAATAGCCTGGAAATTTTAGCGTATATGGGCCTGATGGATCTGAGAGACGAACTGGCCCAGAATCTGCCCCATGGCCATCAGCGGGCGCTGGGGGTGGCCATCGCCCTGGCGACCCGGCCCCGGCTGTTACTCTTAGATGAACCGCTCACGGGTATGAACCCCGAGGAATCGCGGAGGTTCATAGAACTGATCCGGGGGTTGAAGGACCGGGAGGTGACCCTGATGGTGGTGGAACATGACATGAAAGCGATCATGGGCCTCAGCCAAAGGATCGTCGTCCTGAATTACGGGCGGAAAATCGCCGAGGGAGCTCCCCAGGAAGTCCAGAAGAACCAGGCGGTCATCGAAGCCTACTTAGGAACCGAAGGGATAACATGAAAGGGGAGGCCTGGTTTCAGGTCCGGAACCTGAGAGTCTTTTACGAAAGGGTTGAGGCTCTGAAGGGGATTACCGTGGCCATGGAGAACGGGGCCATTGTCACGCTGATAGGTGCCAACGGCGCCGGGAAAAGTACTACCCTGCGGGCGATCTCGGGCCTGGTCGGCGTTGATTCCGGAGAGATTTATTTTGAGGAGGAAAAGATCCACGGCCTGTCCCCTCAGGAGATTGTCCGCGCCGGAATTGCTCATGTCCCCGAAGGAAGAAGAGTTTTCCCGTTCATGACAGTTAAGGAAAATCTGATGCTGGGAGCCTTCCGGCGGAAGGACAAAACAGAGATCCGCAAAGATCTGGATGCGGTTGGCGAACACTTTCCCATCCTCAGGGAGAGACGGAGCCAGAAAGCCGGCAGTCTTAGCGGGGGAGAACAGCAGATGTTGGCCATCGGGAGGGCTCTGATGTCCCAGCCCAGACTCCTTCTTCTGGATGAACCCTCCCTCGGTCTTGCTCCTTTGATGGTCAAAGAATTGAGCCGGATCATTGTGGACATCAACCGCAGGAAAGTAGGTATCATTCTCGTCGAGCAGAATGCCCGGATGGCTCTCCGTCTGGCCCATAGAGGCTATGTGTTGGAGACGGGTTCCATTGCCCTTGAAGGGCCGGCCGCGGAGTTAGTCGACAATGAACATGTGCGGAAGGCTTATCTTGGGGGATGAAAAATACCGCAGGGCGTAAGGAGTTAAGAGTTGAAAAATTCAATTGATGGCCAAGCAGGAAGGTGAACGATCATCAGGCTATTTTTGTTAATAAATCTCTTGATAGGAGGGCTAACCATGGAAACGGCCGCTCAGGAAAAGTTGGAAAAGGATACCATTAAAACTTCTGCCGGCAATCTGGAAATTACCTTTATCGGCCACGGCACTCTGATGTTCCAATGGGGCGGAAAAGTTATCCACGTCGACCCGTGGACCCAGTTGGCCGATTACACCAAGCTTCCGCAAGCCGACCTTATCCTAATCACCCACGAGCACATGGACCACCTTGATTTGAAAGCCGTGGAAATTATCCGCACCGGAAAAACAACGGTGGTTTGCCCCAAGATCTGTACCCCCCAGGTTACGGGCGCTATCGTGATGAATAATGGAGATATTAAAACCATCGGGGGTTTAGGGATAAAGGCCGTTCCGGCTTACAACATTATTCATAAACGGGACAGCGGCCAGCCGTTTCATCCCCAAGGCCATGGGAATGGCTACATCATCCCCTTCGGCGACAAGAATGTTTATGTGGCGGGGGATACGGAGAATATTCCGGAGATGAAAAATCTGAAAGACATTGATATTGCTTTCCTACCCATGAACCTGCCCTACACGATGACCCCCGAGATGGTTGCGGATGCGGCGAAGGCTTTCCGACCGAAGATTATTTATCCCTATCACTATGGAGAAACGGACACCTCCAAGCTGGTGGCTTTGTTAAAAGATGACAAAGGGATTGAGGTCCGGATCCGCCGAATGAAGTAAGGGCCTTCTTTTAACTGCCCTAATAATTCGGATCATGGGGACTCGGTTTTCCGGCGAAGTCAGGGGAACTTTTTTCAGCTTACCGGGTGGTTATTAAAAACTTACCTAAAATTGGGTTTTGACTTACCTCCAAGACCCCTATCCCCCAAAA
>CAZIDC010000539.1:0-2565 GCA_964537885.1 uncultured Syntrophaceae bacterium
GGTGGTAAAACCATTTTTTAAAAACCGATACAGAAAAATAAATTTTGCAGAGTGATGGGGAATCAGCCCCCCTTTGAGGTTGACCATCCGCCGGCGATTATGTTAAATTGGCATAACTTATAATTTTTTTTTAAGGAGCCTCATGAACCCGAGGATTTTCCGGGAGTATGATATCCGGGGGGTGGTTGATCAGGACTTAACGGAGGAAATCGCTCGCCTCTTGGGGCAAGCTTTCGCCACCTATATATCCCGCCAGGGGAAACGCCGGGTCGTAGTCGGAAGGGACGGAAGGTTAAGCTCTCCCAGATTCCGCGATCCCTTGGTTCAAGGAATGGTCTCGGGGGGTTTGGATGTAATAGACATCGGGGTATGCCCGACGCCGGTTTTTTATTTTTCTCTTTTCCACCTCGACCGGGAAGGCGGGATAATGATCACCGGCAGCCATAATCCACCCGAATTCAACGGCTTCAAGGTTTGCGTGGGCAAAGAAACTATTTATGGTGAGGAGATTCAAAACCTGAGGAAAGTGGTGGAAGCAGGAAAATTTACAGAAGGGGCCGGCGCCGTCTCTTTTCAGGATGTCTATCCGGCTTATCGCGCTTTGGTCCTGAAAAACATCCGCTTGCTGAGAAAACTCAAGGTGGTGGTGGATAGCGGCAACGGTACCGCAGGAGCTTTGGCTCCGCAAATCCTAAGGGATCTGGGATGCCAGGTGGAAGATCTCTATTCCGAGGTGGACGGGCGTTTTCCCAACCATCATCCGGACCCGACCATCCCGGCGAACATGAAGGATTTAATCGCCAAGGTGCTCGAGACCGGCGCGGAGGTAGGTATCGGCTACGACGGCGACGCCGACCGGATCGGCGCAGTCGACCATCTTGGAAATATCATCTGGGGCGATCAGTTGATGATTCTCTTCTCCCGGCAAATTCTGCAGAACCACCCGGGAGCTACGATTATTTCCGAAGTGAAATGCTCGCAGAATCTCTACGACGACATTGCCAAGCATGGAGGCCGGGGAATCATGTGGAAAGCCGGCCACTCCTTGCTCAAAAGCAAGATGAAAGAAGAAAAGGCCCTCCTGGGAGGGGAGATGAGCGGGCACATCTTTTTTGCCGACCGCTATTTCGGGTATGATGACGCCATCTATGCTTCCTGCCGCTTACTCGAAATTCTTTCCCAGGCGGAAAAAAGCATCCCGGAACTCCTGAGCGACGTCCCGAAGACGTTCACCACCCCCGAGATTCGCGTCGACTGCCCGGACGATCAAAAATTCGGGTTGGTGGACTTAGTCAGGGAATCTTTCCGCAAAGAATATCCCATCGTTGACGTTGACGGCGTCCGCGTCCTTTTCCCCGACGGGTGGGGCCTGGTCAGGGCTTCGAACACCCAACCCGCGTTGGTCCTGCGCTTCGAAGCCAGGTCCCCAGAGCGTCTGGCGGAAATCCAGGCGCTCGTCGAGAAGCGGCTGGCTGATCTGTCTGGCGGCATGAAAAGCAGGTAGATGGCCATGGCTAAAAGAACGCCGGTTTACGTGGCAATCATGGCTGGAGGCGGAGGAACACGCTTCTGGCCGTGGAGCCGGGAAAAACGGCCCAAACAGATGCTTCCGATCTTCTCCCGCCGATCCATGATCCGGGAGACCGTGGAGCGGATTCATCCTCTTGCCCCACCTGATAATACTTTTATCATCACCACCCGATCCCAGGCAGAGGAAATCCAGGGAGAGGTTCCCGCAATCCCCAAGAGCAACATTCTGGTTGAACCCGTGGGAAGAAATACCGCTCCCTGCCTGTGTTTAGCCGCCCTGAACATCCAGAAATTGAACCCCGAAGCGGTCATGGTCGTTCTTCCGGCAGATCATTATATTGCCAACCGCAAGGGTTTTTTGCAGACCCTGCGGGCAGCGGCCGTTTTCGCGGCCCAACATGATTTTTTGCTTACCTTAGGCCTGAGACCAACCGCCCCGGAGACAGGTTACGGGTACATCCAGAAAGGAGAATTTTTCGGCCAAATTAAAGGAACGAATGTTTTTAGGACCCAATCTTTTCGGGAAAAGCCCACTCGCCAAAAAGCCAGGTCCTATTTACGGCAAGGCAACTTTTTATGGAACAGCGGAATGTTCATCTGGAAAGTGGGGGTTTTCTTGCAGGCTGCCGAAAAGTTTCTTCCGCAGCTTTATGAGGAGATGCTGACCATCAAAAAGATAATCGGAACCCGGCGGGAAAAGAGAGTTTTGGAAAAAGTTTACGCGCGGTGCCAGCCGATTTCCGTCGATTATGGAATCATGGAAAAAGCTCAAAACGTGGCCATGATCGAAGGACAGTTTCACTGGGATGATGTGGGAAGTTGGTCGGCATTATGGAATATCCGCTCCAAGGACCAAAAGGGCAATGCTTATGTTTTGGAAAAGCCCAACGGCCGGGGCAAAATTTTGGCGGTGGACAGTTCAGGCTGCCTGATCCGGGCGGAAAAGAAACTCATTGCGGTCCTGGGGATGAAAGACACCGTAGTGGTGGAAGGGGGTGATGCGCTTTTAGTTTGCCCCCGGGAAAGGTCGCAAGA
>CAZIDC010000540.1:0-2565 GCA_964537885.1 uncultured Syntrophaceae bacterium
GGCACTTTTGGAGCAGCGGCCGCCGCCGGCAAGCTTCTGCATCTGGATGTTCCAGGTATGGCCTCGGCCTTGGGTATGGCCGGTACGCAATCGGCCGGGCTTTGGGCTTTCACCGCCGATGGATCCGAGAGCAAAAGGTTTCACCCGGGAAGGGCAGCGCAGAGCGGCATCCTGGCCGCCCTCCTGGCTCAGCAAGGCTACCGGGGGCCTACGCAAATTCTTGAAGCCAAGGACGGCGGCTTCTGCCAGGCCACCTCAGATTCATTCGACCTAAGCCGGTTGACCGCGGGGTTGGGAAAGAAATATGAAGCGGAAGAAGTCGTGCTCAAGCCCTATGCCTGCTGCGGCAGCCTGCATTCAACCATCGACGCCACCCGGGAATTGGCCCGGGCTCATCAGATCAAAGCCAAAGACGTGGAACGTATCCGGGTGCACAACAGCAACGTCGTTAAGCTGCAGTGCGGATTCGAATATCGGCCTCTTGGGCCCCTGCAAGCGCAGATGAGCCTGCAGTATTGCACGGCGATTGCCTTGCTCGACGGCCACGTCCTGGTTAACCAATTCGCGGAGGAACGCCTTTCCGACCCGCAGGTTGTCGATCTGGCCCGCCGGGTGGAGTTCGTTCTCGACCCGGAGATCGATGCGGTCTATCCCGAGAAGTTTGCCAGCAAGGTGGAGGTGGTGCTCAAGGATGGCCGCAGCCTCTGGCTGCGCGTGGATTACCCCAAAGGTTCAGCGGAAAATCCGATGCCCGCGGATGAGGTCGAGAATAAATTTAGAATTCTGGCTCAAACGGTAAGAGATGAAAATACCACTTCTTCAATTTTGGAGCTTTACCAAAAACTCGAAGAGTTAAAAAATCTTTCCCCGCTGATCCATCTGCTGCGCTGATCCCAAGGGAAAATAAATTATCCTGCCTTCACCGCCGCGGCAACAGCTCGCCCGAGCTTTTCACACTCAGCGAGGGCCGCCGGCTTCGGCTGCCACTTCGCCCGCACCCCCGGAGCAATCACCGGAATCTGGCAGCGGTTCAAATGCTCTTCGAGGAGTTTTACCGATTCCCCGCTCCAACCATAGGTTCCGAAAGCGGCGCCGATTTTGTTCTGTAGCTTCAGCCCCCGGATGTCTTCTAAAATGGGGGCCAGAGTTGGCAGAATACCCTGGTTTAACGTGGGCGACCCCATGATGATGGCTTTGGCCTTGAAAATTTCGGTAATGACGTCGTTCCGATCGGAAACGGCCATATGAAACAGTTTGTTGGGAATTCCTTCGGCAGCCAGGCCATCGCCGATGGCCTCAGCCATCCGCCGTGTTCCTTCCCACATGGTGTCGTACAAAATGACCGCGGATTTTTCCGGGACCTGCGCGGCCCATTCCTGATACTTCTTAACTATCTGGAGCGGATCTTTACGCCAGATAACCCCATGGCTCGGGGCGATGATTTCTACCGGAAGATTGAACGCCAGCACTTCTTCGATCTTTTTAGTCACGAGCTTACTAAAGGGGGTCAGAATGTTCGCATAGTACTTGACGGCCTCTTCATATAGCTCTTCCTGATTGACCTGATCATTGAAGCGAAAAGCAGTGGCGTAGTGCTGCCCGAAAGCATCATTGGGCATGAGGATATTCTTACCCGTGAGGTAGGTAAACATGCTGTCGGGCCAGTGGAGCATGGGAGCCTCGACAAAGACCAAATCATTTTGGCCGATATTGATCTTTTCTCCGGTCTTCACCTTTTTAAATTTCCAGGGCTGGTGGTAGTGGCCTTCGACGCTTTCTTCTCCCCGGCTGGAAACAAAGACGGTAGCCTGGGGAATATGGCGCATAACCGCCGGAAGGCCGCCGGAATGATCCGTCTCGGAATGGTTGGCAACCACAAGGTCAATTTTAGCCGGATCGACCACTTCCCGGATGTTCTCGATGAGCTGGTTCTGGAACGGCCCCCAGACCGTGTCCACCAGGACGATCTTTTCATCGATGATCAGGTAGGAGTTATAGGTTGATCCTCTGTGCGTGGAAAGTTCGTAACCATGAAAGTGTCTCAACCCCCAATCCACAACGCCAACCCAGTAAACGCCTTTGGTCAATTCCGTTACCATAAATATTCCTCCTCCCCCTACGCCTGGAAATGGTTCGGATGGCGATGTTCCTCCATCCTTCTTTAAAGATTAATGGAGGGATTAGACCTTGTCAACCGGGAATAATTTTTGGCCCGCCTACCCTCTTTAGTTTTCTTCACTCCTTATCGGGCTTTATTATTTTTTTAAATCCCCTCTTTGAAAAAATCGCCATAGAGTTTCTTCTTGCAATCCGGGCAAATGCCATGGCTAAATTCCGCTTCGGAATGATCTCGAATATAGGCTTCGATCTGGGTCCAGTAGCCTTGATCATCCCTTATCTTTTTGCAGGAGGCGCAGATCGGTAAAAACCCACTTAACTTTTTGACTTCGGATATCGCCTTTTGAAGATCACGAATCAATTTCTCTCTTTCCTCTTCGGCTTCTTTGCGTCTGGTGACATCCCGAAAGCTCCACACTCTTCCAACGGTTTCATCGCCGATCCGTT
>CAZIDC010000541.1:0-2563 GCA_964537885.1 uncultured Syntrophaceae bacterium
TCCTACGCCCCCGGTGTGCCCTTTGAGATCAACTTTGAAAAATTAACGATGGACGGAGCCCTGGCCCGATCTGCTGAACAATTTGCGGATCGGACCGCCCTCTTGTATATGGGCCGACATCTCTCTTACCGGGAGCTAAATTTGTTGGTGAACCGGTGCGCGCGAGCTCTCCTGGACCTGGGGGTAAGAAAGGGGGACAAGGTGGCGATGTTGCTCCCGAACATTCCCCAGGTTGTCGTGGCCACTTACGCTACTTTCCGGATCGGCGCGGTCGCCGTAATGAATAACCCCCTCTACACGGAGCGGGAGCTGGAGTACCAGCTTTGCGACTCCGATTCTAAAATCCTTGTGACCCTCGATTTACTGCTTCCCCGCGCGCTGAAGCTCAAGGATAAAACCCCCATAGAAAACATCATCGCTTGTCATATCAACGACTATCTTCCTTTTCCCAAGAAGCAGCTTTTCCCGATCGTCAAGAAGAAGATGTACCGCAAAGTGGAGCCGCAAAAAAATGTTTATGAATTTTTAGGCCTGATCAAGAAATATTCGGATCAATCGCTGGCCGAGGCCAGCGACTGGGAGGATCTGGCGGCTTTCCTCTACACGGGGGGAACAACCGGCGTCAGCAAGGGGGTTATGCTGACCCACGCCAATCTTTCTTGCAATGTCCAGCAGTTTAGCGCCTGGATTCCCGACCTGGAAAAAGGAAACGAGAGCGTGCTGGCGGTTTTCCCGTTTTTCCATTCGGCCGGGTTTACCGCCATCCAGAATTTATGCCTATGGATGGGATACACGGCCATCCTGGTCCCCCGACCGGAGCCCGGGACCATCATCGCCATGTTGAGGCAATTCAAGCCCCATTTTCTTCCGGCCGTTCCCACCATTTTTGTAGGCCTCTTAAACAACAAGGAATTCCGCAGAATGGATCTCTCTTTTATCAAGGGATTCTTCTCCGGAGCCGCTCCCTTGGCCGCAGACACCCTCCAGCAGTTGAAGGACTTAACCGGGGCGACGATGCTGGAGGTCTATGGATTGACCGAGACCGCCCCCATTGCCTCCGTTACTCCCTGGAAAGGAAAGATAAAGCCAGGAACGGTTGGCATCCCCGTGCCGAACACCGACATCAAGATCGTGGATGTAGAATCAGGAAAAGAGGAAATGAAGCCCGGCGTTCCTGGCGAGGTCATCATCAAAGGACCCCAGGTGATGAAGGGCTATTACCAAAAGCCCGAGGAGACGGAAGCGGTTCTGAAGGACGGCTGGCTCTTTACGGGTGACATCGGCCTTTTCGACGAGGACGGTTATCTATCCATCGTGGAGAGAAAGAAGGACATGATCATCGCCAGCGGCTATAATATCTATCCGCGGGAGGTCGATGAGATCCTTTTCGAGCACCCTAAAATTCTGGAAGCATGCACCATCGGGGTTTCCGATCCGTACCGGGGAGAGACGGTGAAATCCTATGTCGTGGTCAAACCCGGCGAATCCCTTACCGCCGAAGAGGTCATCCAGTTCTGCCAGGAAAAGCTGGCCCCTTACAAAGTTCCCAAGATGGTGGAATTCATCGAAGCTCTTCCCAAAAGCGCCGTCGGCAAGATTTTAAAGCGGGAAGTCAAGGAGATGGACAAGCAGAAAAGGAAGGAAGCCTTGAACCTTCATTAAAGCGCAGAAAAAAATTTTAAGCCACAGAGGGCGCCGAGAATCCGGGGGAAAAAACCAATGGTCCAGCAAAAAATAATTTATTATTTCATCCCCTTTTTATTGATGATTTTACTCCCTGCCCATGCTGCTTTCGCGGATAAAGCCTCGGTGTCCATCGAGGCTCCGACCGCTGTGGCTAAAGGGTCGGAAATCACCATTCGTTTAACCATTACCCATAGCGCCAACAGCTATTTCCATTATGTGGAGTGGGTTAGGGTTATGATGAACGAGAAGGAAATCGCCCGGTGGGACTATTCAAGATCGAACAGGCCGGAGAATGCGACCTTTACGAAGGAAATTAAATATACGGTTAATGAGAGCGGGGAAATAAAAGCCGAGGCCAGCTGCAATATCCACGGCAGCAAAGGCCCGGCAATCCAAAAAGTTTTGGTAAAGGAATAAGGTCGGGGAGGTCTGTTCCTATGAAGATCGGGGGAGTTTCTATAATATTAATCCTGGGGCTGGTCAATTTCCTTTTGCTTCTTTTCCAGATCAGCACCGGTTTACGATGGATAAAAGTGAACTTTGCGGTTCATAGAAAAACCGGAATCACCCTGTTCATTATCGCCATCATTCACGGCACCCTGGCCATATTGGCAGATTAAAAGAATTGTAACCGTTTAGCCCCCTCACCCCTCCCATTCCCCTTCATATAAATTTCTCTATCTCGGCCATGAAGGTCGGGGGCTCGATGGGCTTCAACAAAAAAGCTGGACTTTAAAAGTTTTTTTTGGTATCTTATAAATGTATTTTTAGAAATCCTCTTTTAACTTTTGGCATTTTGGCACTCGATGGAATAGAGTGGGCGGTTAGCTCAGTTGGTTAGAGCGCCGGTCTCACATACCGGAGGTCGATGGTTCAA
>CAZIDC010000542.1:0-2559 GCA_964537885.1 uncultured Syntrophaceae bacterium
TATCCAGGGTTTCCCATCTGGCGGACCTGCTTTTCGCCGAATTGGGGCTGGCCACTTTTGGAATCACCTTGGAAGGAAGCGAGGAACAGAAGCGCAGTTATCTTCCCCGAGTGGCCAGGGGAGAAATTTTGGGGAGCTTCTCCCTCACCGAGCCCAACGCGGGATCGGATGTGGCCGCCCTCCAGGCCCGGGCCAAAAGGGACGGGGATTCTTACCTTCTCAGCGGAGAAAAGGCCTTCGCCTCGGTGGCCGGACTGGCCGACCTCTGTCTCATCTTTGCCAAAACAGACCCGGAAAAAGGACGAAAGGGAATCTCCGCCTTTCTGGTGGAAGCCGGAACTCCCGGGGTGGAGATCCGTTCCATGGAGATGATGGCCGGAAGCCCCGAGTACAGCATCTATCTCAACGATTGCCGCCTTCCGGCGTCCAATCGGTTGGGAAAGGAGGGGGCGGGATGGGATATTGCCTTCGGGACCCTGGACACCTTTCGCGTGACCGTGGGGGCCGCCATGTTAGGGGTGGCGGAGGCCGCTTTTGAGGAAGCTTTTTCCTACGCCCGCAAACGCATGGCTTTCGGAAGGCCCATCGCCGAATTCCAGGCCACTCAACTGAAGCTGGCCAACATGGCCATGGAGATCGAGGCGGCGCGATGGTTAGTCTACCGGGCGGCCCACCTGAAAGATGAAGGGAAAATCTCCCGGACCATCAAATATGCCTCCATGGCCAAGCTCTTCGCCACGGAGATGGCCTGGCGGGTGGCCGACGAAGCGGTCCAGATTCACGGCGGTTCCGGCGTGACCAAGGGGGTCAAGGTGGAAAAACTTCTCCGGGAGGCCCGGCTTCCCCGCATCTATGAGGGGACCTCGGAGATTCAGCGGCTCACCATCTATCGGGAGATGGAAAGGGGATTTTAAATGATCGACACCCACACCCACATTTTCCCGGATAAGATCGCCCCCAGGATCGCGGAAAACATGCGCGCCGATTCGGGGAATCAGATCCCCTTGTCCGGGGATTTCACCCTGAAGGATTTAAAAGCCTACATGGCCCGCTGCGGCGTCGAAGCGGTAATAACTTTTTGCGTAGCCGAGAGGGCCAAGGCCGTGTCCCCGGCCAACGATTTTCTGATCGGGATCACGGATCACCGGACGATCTTCGGCTTCGGCACGATTTTGCCCGACATGGAAGACCCGGCGGCGGAGGTGCGCAGGATCCGGGAACGGGGCCTGCGGGGAATCAAATTTCATTCCGTCTTCCAGCCCATCGGAGCGGGAGATGAAAACCTCCTTGCGATTTACGAGGAGATGGCCGGGGCCGGGATGATCGCCTACTTCCACGTCGGCAAGGACCCCAATCATCCGTCCCAACCGGCCCGGACAGGCCCGGAGGACATAGCCCGGCTCAAGGAACGCTTCCCCGCGCTAACCATCGTGGCCGCTCATTTCGGCGGCCTCTTCATGCTGGATGAGGCGCGGAGGTGGATTATCGGCAAAGAGATCTACATTGACACCTGTTGGGGGCCGAATATCCAGAGCCTGGAGTCGGACGAGGTGGTCGATCTCATCCGCCAACATGGCGCGGAAAAAGTCCTTTTTGCCACCGATTACCCCAGCACCACTGACCCTGTCCCTCAGATCCGGTGGTTCAAAGACCTTCCCCTGCAGGAAAAAGAAAAGCAGCTAATTTTCCGGGAGAATGCCCGCCGGCTTTTGGGGTTATGAAAAGGCATCGGTAACGAGGCGCTCTCCCCCTTGCCCCTCTTTGATCCGCCTAAGGCGGAGGGGATGGGGGGATTTTCTGGACAATGCTGGCTCTTTCCCCATTACTACTTTCTTTCCCTGTACACTATGTTATGAATTTATGCAACTGATAAGTCTCTATGAGCAGGAACGACACCTCCCCTAAAAGGAAAGAGAGGTTAAAATAGTGGATATTAATATTTTCATCACGATTTTCTTCTTGGTGGCGCTGATAGCGCTGACATTTTTCATTGCGGCCCGGATGACCCGGCGGGCGATCTCCCGGGTAATCGAAATCTTCCAACGGCATCAGGCTATCGGGATCCATCGGGCCAAGACGATCGATGAGCTGGGATTAAGACCCCCAAATTTACTGGAGAGGGTCTCGCGCCTGCGCGATTACAAACAAAACGCGCTGAAAATCCTGATCAAAGGTGAAGCCATCCACCTGACGGAAGACGGGAAACTTTATATGACCGAAGAAAAAATCCGTGAACTGTCGAGGCCGGGAACAGGGAATAGAAAAGAGGTTTGATCATGAAAATATTAGCGTTAAACGGCAGCTTTAGGAAAAACGGGAACACTGAAATTCTTTTAAAGCAAGCCTTGATGGGGGCGGAATCGGAGGGAGCCGAAGTGGAGATGCTCAGGCTTACCGATTATAAAATTGAGCCATGCCGGGGGTGCGGGCTATGTCTGTTCAGAGAAAATGTGTGCCAGGTACAAGATGATGATGTCAATTTTATTTTTTCGCAAGTGGACGGGTGCGATGGGATGATTTTGGGTACTCCGTGTTATTTCCTGGAATTGACCGCAGTGG
>CAZIDC010000543.1:0-2558 GCA_964537885.1 uncultured Syntrophaceae bacterium
GGTCCAAATTTTCGCTTGACAACATTGTTTAAACTGCTAACATTTCTTCACCAACTTTCCTTTCTTAGAACAAACGACCTAACCCTTGGCCTTCTGGAGGGACTAAAATGAAAATGAGTTTCCAGAAGATGCTTTTATGAAGCCTCTAAGAGGGCATCTCTACCTCTTTAGAGGCTTTATTTTTTACCCCCCTCTCCTGACGGGAAAGGGTTAGGGTATTACTAATGAGTCCATAATTGACCAGATATATCCCTCGGAAATTTCCCCTAACCCCTCTTTTCCAAAGAGGGGAATTCCTCCCTTTTCTAAAGGGAGGGAAGGAGGGATTTGGTATTTGGCGTCTGCACTATTATGGACTGATTAATAACTCTAAAGGGTAATTGCCAGTGGAAATTGAACTGCGCCTTTATGCTTCTTTTAAAAGCCATCTGCCTGAAAACAGCAGCGGGGAATCATGTGTCGTGGAGGTCGGGGAAGGAACAACGATCCGTGAACTTCTGGAGCGAATGGACATCCCCGCCATGGCCCCCAAGGTAATTTTTTTGAACGGAGTGCATGCCCAAGGGGATGAAGTTCTGAAGGAAGGAGACCGGCTCGGGGCTTTTCCGCCGGTAGCCGGAGGATAAGGTCAGTGCAAAATTCGCAGGCTGAATCCTGCGGCTACCGTGATTTTAGGGGAATTAAGGCGTTTTGGAGAATTAACTAAGCTCATGAAAAGGAGGGCATTGACATGAAAATTCTGCGAATCGACATGGGCGTACAAGGAGGCCCCAAGACCAGCGAAGAACCGCTGGGGGGATATGAGGGCCTGGGAGGCAGGGCTCTTACATCGGCCATCGTTTCCAAAGAAGTGCCTCCGCTGTGCCATCCCTTGGGAGAAGATAATAAACTGGTGATCGCCCCCGGGCTGTTGAGCGGGACTTCTGCCGCCATGTCCGGGAGAGTCTCGGTCGGCTGCAAGAGCCCGCTCACCGGCGGGATCAAGGAGGCCAACTCGGGGGGACAGCCTTCGCAGATGCTGGCCATGCTGGGTTATGCCGCGATCGTTTTGGAAGGGAAGCCTAAAGACAACGTTCTCTACAAGATATTCATCAACAAAGATGGGGTTAAGATTACCCCTGATAACAGCCTTAAGCTGCTCGGCAATTACGACCTCGTCGCCAGGATGAAGCAGGAGTATGGCGATAAAGTCTCCTGTATCTCCGTCGGCCCGGCCGGGGAGATGAAAATGTCCGCCGCTTCCGTAGCCTTCACCGACATGGAGCAAAGACCCACCCGTCACGCCGGGCGGGGCGGAGTGGGAGCGGTTATGGGCACCAAGGGTGTGAAGGTGATCGTAATCGACAATACCGGGATGGGACGGAGAAACCCGAAAAACCCCCATAAATTCAGTGAAGCGAATAAAAATTTCGTCGATGGCCTCAAAAAACATCCGGTGACCGGGGAAGGTCTTCCGGCTTATGGAACCAATGTTTTGACCAACGTCATCAACGAAGCGGGGGCTTATCCGACTAAGAACTTCATGTGGGGCCGTTTTCCGCCTTGCGGTAAGATCAGCGGGGAGACCCAGGCTGAAACGGAGAAGGCCCGCGGCGGGCTCGCGACTCATGGATGCCACACCGGCTGCGTCATCCGCTGCTCGGGGATATACAATGATAAAAACGGCCAGTATCTCACCAAACAGCCGGAATACGAGACGGTCTGGGCTCTCGGGGGAAACTGCGAGATAGACGATCTGGACGCCATCGCCATGATGGACCGCCTGTGCGACGATTACGGCCTGGATACCATCGAAATGGGGGCTACCATCGGTGTGGCCATGGAAGGTGGCCTGGCCAAATTTGGGGATGCCGCGGCCTCCATCAACTTGCTGAAGGAAGTGGGCAAAGGCAGCCCCCTCGGGCGGATTCTGGGAAACGGAGCCGCTGTAACCGGTAAGGTTTTGGGCGTGGAGAGGGTCCCTGTCGTCAAGGGCCAGGCACTTCCGGCCTATGATCCCCGGGCGATTCAGGGCATCGGGGTGACCTACGCTACCACCCCCATGGGGGCCGACCATACGGCCGGCTATGCGGTGACCGCAAACATCATGAAGGTGGGAGGATACGTAGACCCTCTGAAGCCCGAGGGGCAGGTGGAACTCTCCCGCAATCTCCAGATTGCCACGGCTGCCGTTGATGCCACGGGAATGTGTCTATTCATTGCCTTTGCCGTGCTTGACCAGCCGGAAACATTCCAGGCCCTGATCGATTTGCTTAATTCCTTCTACGGCTTGAATTTAACCGGGGATGACGTAACCGCGCTGGGAAAAAGCATTCTCAAGTCCGAAAGGGATTTCAACGCCAGGGCCGGCTTTACTGCCCAGCATGATCGGCTGCCGGACTTTTTCAAAAAGGAGCTTTTACCTCCTCACAACCTCACTTTTCAGGTCAAGGACCAGGACCTGGATACTCTCTTTAACTGGTAGGTAAAACCAGCTACTTTTCAACTTACCCAGGTGGTAAGCCAAATTCCAAGGAGAGGCCCGCTATGGGCCTCCCTTTTTTTAATTAGGCCTCCTT
>CAZIDC010000544.1:0-2539 GCA_964537885.1 uncultured Syntrophaceae bacterium
AGGTTATTCTTAACAAATACGGCGGGGGGATTATGGAAAAACTGTACCTTTACGAATGGACCTGGGCGGAAGTCCGGGATTACTTGAAGAGGGATAGCGTCATCATCCTTCCTTTCGGTTCCACTGAGCAACATGGCTTTCACCTACCGTTGGGCAACGATGCCCTGGTAGCCATTCGCCTGGCTGAGGATGCGGCGCGGGCTACGAAAACCCTCGTGGCTCCCCCCTGCTGGTATGGCTGGTCCCCCCACCACATGGCTTACCCGGGAACCATTTCCATCGTGCCCGAAACTTTAACCCGGTTGCTTTACGAAGTTCTGCGCAGCCTGATCTTCCATGGCTTCAAGCGGCTGATCGTCATCAACGGCCATCGCAAGGCCAATCTTCCCCCCTTGGAGATTGCCTGCTCCCGCATTCGCAACGAAACGGGTGCCTATGTAACCATTGCCGACCCTTTTTTCCTCGCCGAAACTACTGCCAGAGAAATTCGCGAGTCTCCCCCCGGAGGAATCGGCCACGCCGAAGAGTTAGAAACCTCTCATATGATGCACATCTTTCCCGAGCTGGTGGACATCAAAAAGGCCGTGAAGAATCTTCCCAAAAAGAAGAAATTTCACGTAATGGACCCCTATGTCGAGGCCGACCGCGCCTTCACTCCTTCCACTCTGGAAAGCTTTCGCAAGGCTACGGAGCCCAGCGGTGTTACCGGCGACCCTACCCTTTCGACGGCCGAGAAGGGCCGGCGTCTGCATCGGGCGCTGGTGGACAACTTAGTGGAGTTGATTAAGATGTCCCGGAAGGAAAAAGTAGTTCTTAAGCCGACCCGACCCTGTTTTTAAACCCCATAGGGGAAAAACTATATTCGCGCGTATTTGACAAAACCGCTAAGCTAAGGTATTTTTTAATTTCCGCTCGGCTTAATCCTTTGATGCTATTTTTCTAAGTTTAGGGAAACAGTAGTTTTTATGTCCGGCGAAAATAATTTTCTTTTAAAGATTCGCAACCTGCATACCTATTTCTTCACGGACGAAGGGGTCGCCAAAGCTGTTGACGGCGTGGACTTGGAGTTGGAAGAGGGGGGAACCCTCGGCGTGGTCGGCGAATCCGGTTGCGGCAAAAGCGTTACCGCGCTTTCCATCATGCGGCTCATTCCGGACCCCCCCGGCAAAGTGGTCAAAGGGGAAATCGTTTTTAACGGGACTGACTTACTCACCCTCTCGGAAGCAGAGATGCGCAAGGTTCGAGGCCGATCCATTTCCATGATTTTCCAGGAACCCATGACCTCCCTGAACCCGGTCTTTCAGATCGGCGATCAGATTTCAGAGGTGCTGCGATTACATGAGGGGATGTCCAGAAGAGAATCCTGGAACCGCTCGGTGGAGATGCTCAAGCTGGTCGGAATCCCGGCTCCCGAACGCCGGGTCAGTGAATACCCCCATCAATTGAGCGGGGGCATGCGCCAGCGGGCGATGATTGCCATGGCTTTGGCCTGCTCGCCCAAGCTGATGATCGCCGACGAACCGACGACGGCACTGGACGTAACCATCCAGGCCCAGATTTTGGAGCTTGTGAACCGCCTTAAAAAAGAGAAGGGAATGTCGGTCATTCTGATCACCCATAACCTGGGAGTGATTGCCGAGACCGCCCGGATGGTGGCGGTCATGTATGCCGGGCGGATCGTCGAGTACACGGATGTGCGCTCCATCTTCGCCAGCCCGGAGCACCCTTACACCCAGGGCCTTTTAAAATCGATTCCCCGGCTGGATGAAGATCACAGCAAAAAAGAAAAGCTGGAAGCAATCCCCGGGCTGGTTCCCTCGCTCCTGGACCTTCCCCAGGGGTGCAAGTTTTCCAACCGCTGCAAATATGTTTTTGAACGCTGCGGGGAAGAACCCCCATTGCTTGAACCGGCTCCGGGACACTTTGTGCGCTGCTGGTTGTCTGGATGAAAAGCAGCGGTCAGCAATAAAGGGAAAGGCCAAAGCGGCATGGACAGGAATGGCAACCTCGTTGAAGCTAAAAATCTGAAAAAATTCTTTCCGGTCCGCAGCCATTTTTTCTCCCGGGAGAAGAACTTCGTCCAGGCTGTGGCGGGGGTAAATCTGACCATCCGCCGGGGGGAGACTCTGGGCTTGGTCGGCGAGTCCGGCTGCGGGAAATCCACGCTGGGCCGCCTGATTCTCCGCCTGGAAGAACCCACCGCGGGACAAATTTTTTTCGAAGGGGAGGATATTCTTCTTTACAGCTCTGAGCGCCTGCGCCTGCTGCGCCGGCAAATGCAGATCATCTTCCAGGATCCTTATTCTTCTTTGAATCCGAGAAAAACCATCGGTTCGATCATCGGCGAACCCCTGATCATCCACAAAATCGGCGGCAAAAAAGAGCGCGAAGAGCGGGTCCTCAATCTGATGGAGGTTGTCGGCTTGCGCCCGGAACACATCAACCGATATCCCCACGAATTCAGCGGCGGCCAGCGGCAGCGCATCGGCATCGCCCGGGCCCTGGCCTTAAACCCCAAGTTGATCATCGCCGATGAGCC
>CAZIDC010000545.1:0-2530 GCA_964537885.1 uncultured Syntrophaceae bacterium
ATAAGATAAAAGTTATCGCTATGAGATAAGACATGAAAGAAGGCCCTACGATAAACTCAGTGGGCAAGACCTTCCGGGTGCTCGAATTCATAAGCGCGACCAAGACCGGCTGCACGCTTACTGAGCTGGTCAAAGGGCTGGGCCTCAGCATAGGCTCGGCCCAAAGAATCATCAATACCCTGCTCGAACTTCAGTACCTTGGCAAAGAGCCTAAGACAAAAATCCTTCGCTTAACACCGCGATTCCTTTTTTTTAGCTCTGCTTTTCTCAGCCAATCAGAAATCCGCGAAACTGCCCTGCCTTACATGAGAAAATTAAACCAAGACCTCGACGAGGTTGTGAATCTGGGAATCCTGATGAACGATGAGGAAATGGTCTACATTGATCGCATCTCAACGACGTCTCACATTCTAACGACCAATTTGCAGATCGGGACAAGAAGACCCATCCATCTCAGTTCCATTGGAAAGGTCATTTTGGCTTTTTTGCCCGAAGCGGAACAACGCCGGATCCTGAACCGCATCTCCCTCACTAAATACCCGAGCAAGACCCTTCGCCATAAGGGCGATTTGGAGGAGCAGCTCAGGGAAATCCGGAAGTCGGGATATTACGCTGATAAAAGTGAATTGGTCGATGGTATTTTTATCTTAACGGTTCCTATATTCAACCATCAGGGTCAAGCTGCGGCAGGCATCAACGTTTCCATACCCATGAGCCGCGTTTTGGAGAAAAAAAATAAAAACCGCTATATACCGCTGCTGATCGAAGCTGGAAAAAACATTTCCCAGGCCCTGGGCAGCGCAAGCCAAAGAGGTTCATGGAACAAGGAGAGGGAGAGACGGTAGGGTTTTCCGGCCAGATGGCCTTCGGGAACTTGAATAAAACGGAAAGGAGGAAGAATTATGGTAAGAAAAATAGGAAGCATCGCCCCGCTCATCGGCCTTCTGATCCTTTTGGCCGGATGCACTACCCCTGGATCCTCAGAGAAATCAATTACCCCCGCCAAACAGATGGCCGGGACAGCCGCCCTGTCGATAAACCCGGCCAGTGGACAAGGGAATGCAAACCTGGAGATTTCCGGTTCAGGGTTCCTTCCGGGAGAAAAAATTCTCCTTCTCTTGAATGCCGAGGGAATGGTTAAGGGGAAAAGTATTGGACCGTTAACGATAGGACTTGCGGCTGCAAAATCGGGGGGAGTCGTGATTGCCGATGAAAAGGGGGGGTTCAAGCTGTCCCGAAAATATCCTGTCAACATAAAGCCCGGGGTTCATACCCTTGAGGCCAGGGGAGATAAGGGTTCAAAAGCCACCTGCCCCATCGAGGTGTTGAGCAAGTGAATTTATGAACCCGGCCTCATTCCACGCCATTTCCGCAGTGGGCCGGGAAAAATTTGAGGCGGAAATTCAAGGACCGGACCGAGAGCCACAACCTGGACCGGGTTTTTCCCCATCACCAATAAAGAAACGGAGGTAAATATGAAAAGGGCTCGGGCAAAAATATTCGGGTTGGCCGTCACGGCTTTTTTCGGCTTCTTTTTGCACTTCCTGCTCCTTCCATCCGGAGGGATCCCGGTGGCCCAGGCGGCTGACCGTGTCCTCCTAAAAATGGGGGTTACTTCGGCCACTTCAGGATCGTTTGTCGGGCCGGCGGCATTTGCCCGGGTAGTCAGCAAATATGCCCCGGGAATTGAGTTGCTCCCCTTAGAGAGCGGAGCAACTTATGATAACCTTTACCGGATGCAAGAAAATATTTTTGATATGGGGGTTTTCTTTTATGATGGGGTTATGGAATGTTATAACGGCTGGGGCATGTTCAAAGACAAGCCCTGGAAAAAAGTTAGAGTGATTGCGCAGAGGACCGGGGCAGCAGTCAATGTCTCCATTTATGTGCGGAAAGATTCAAAAATAAAGGGTTTTGCCGATTTTATCAACACCAAATTAAAATTGTGCCCCGGAATTCCCGGCTCAGGGGCCGATCAATTCATGCGCAAGGCCATCCAGGCGCTCGGGGTGAAAGTGAATGTCGTGCCCATGGCCTATTCGGACGCTCAGAAAGCTTTGAGAGAACGCCGTTTAGATGGCCTTATGAAGTCAGCAACTTCTCTGGAGACATTTGATTCCTCCATGTACGAAGTCCATTTAACCAACCCACTCACCATCGTTGGCTTTACGGAGCAAGAGGCTAAAAAGATTGCCTCGGTCCACGGACAATATTCCATAAGGTTCTTTCCCAAGGGCGCCAACAAGGTGGATCCGCAAGCCGGAGATTTTTGGTTTTACAGCCCCTTTTCGACCTATTATGGTTCTACGAAAATACCCGAGGAAATCGTCTACCGCATGGTCAAGGCAGCGGTCAGCCATTCTAATGAGCTGCTGGCCGCCGATTCAACCTGTGCCAAGGATCCAGCAGGGGATTTGATTAAATACCTCAAAGAGGCCAATTTTGCCAAAGAGCACATTGCTCCCGTCCATGCCGGCACAGTGCGATACTTGAAAGAAAAGGGGCAAGAAGTTCCCGATTATCTAATTCC
>CAZIDC010000546.1:0-2530 GCA_964537885.1 uncultured Syntrophaceae bacterium
CCGGGAAAATTCTATGGCTGCATCGATAAAAGCCTTTAAGGCTCGGGAGAGGTATTTGTCTTTGTGGTAGATCAGGTAAAACCGGTAGACGATCTCCGCATCGCTGAAGGGCAATTTTTTAAGCGATTGGGCCTGAAGTTCCTTCTTAACCACCTGTTGCGAGAGGATGGCCATCCCGATTCCACCTTCCACCATTTTCTTAATGGCCGAAGTGCTGGCCGATTCCATGATGATCTCCGGGGAAATTCCCTTCTGCCCCAGAATTTCATCGATGATCCTTCGGGGAGACGATCCCTTCTCCCGCAAGATCAGCGGCTGACCATTTAGCTCTTTCAGAGAGATTGATTTTCTTCGGGCAAATGGGTGAGATGGGGAAACGACCCCCACTAATAAATCCGTGGTCATCTCCCGAACTTCCAGTTTCTCATTTTTGGGATCGGAGGCGGCAATGGCCAAATCGCTTTTATGGAGCAAGGTATTTTCGATGGTCTGGCTGCTGTTCCCGGTGCTCACCTGAACCGCAATTTTGGGGTATTTCCCGTGGAAAGTCTGAAGCAGGGCGGGTAAGTAAAAATCTCCGAAAGTGTAAGTGGAAGCAATCTTCAAAGTCCCCCGCGACAATCCTTTTAAATCGCTGAGGGCTTCTTCGGCCTGACGGGTCAGGTTGAGGATCCGGTCGGCAAAATCGAAGAGAACTTTGCCCTCCTCCGTCAGCAGGATCTTTTTCCCAATGCGATCCAGAAACTTCATGTCGAATGACTCTTCCAGGTTTTTCACCTGCCAGGTAACCGCCGGCTGGGTCAGGTAAAGTGTTTTTGCCGCCGCACTAAAACTTTTCGCCTTGGCCACTTCATAAAAAACTTTGAGCTGATGGAGGTTCATGGGCAATCCTTAAAAAAATTTATGGAAACCATAAAAATTATCAATTTGACTTATATTAGCCAATACTGAAAAATATGTCAAAAAGATCCGTAGTCTTTTATTGAATTTCGACCGACCGGCCGGAGAAACAGCAGAAAAAACATAAGCCCTTAGGGGGAAAATCATGAATCTGGCCCAAGAGATTTCCCGATCCTTTCAGAGGTACTCGAATAAGACCGCCATCGTCTTGGAAGGCCGGGGTTATCGCTACCGGGAGATAGACGAAGAGGTAAGGAAGAGAGCCCTCTGGCTGCAAGAAGCGGGGATTCAGAGGGGAGATCGCGTCGCCCTCCTCCTGCCCAAAGGAATAGAATTCATCTTTCTCCATCTGGCGAATCTGTCCGTGGGAGCCATATCCTTGCCCCTCAATCCGGCCTACTCGGGAGAAGAGATCACTTATTATCTTTCCGATTCCGGAACCTCCCTTGTGGTAACCGATGCCGCGGGGTTGGAAAGAATTGGCAAGCTTCGGGAATCCGTTGCGGGAGTAAAGATTCTCTTGACGGATGATTCATCGCCGGACGGATGGGAGCCCCTTCCCCGGGAATTGGAGAAGATCGGGCCTGGAGACGTCCGGACCTACCCTGCCCAGGGCGATGAGGTGGCGATGATCCTTTATACTTCGGGGACCACCGGGAAGTCCAAGGGGGCGATGATCACCCATCGCAATCTGGTAACCAATATGCTGGCTCTGGAAAATATCTGGGAATGGACAGAGCGGGATATCCTGCTTCATGTCCTTCCCCTTTTTCACATCCATGGTTTGGTCGTAGCCCTCCATGGAGGGCTGCACACCGGTTCAACCCTGATCATGCACAAGAAGTTTGACCCCCAGAGAATCGGCAAGGATATCGAAAGAGAGAATTGTACCCTGCTCATGGCCGTCCCCACGATCTACAATCGGCTGTTAAAAGAGTGGGGAAAAATAAGGCCTGACCTTACCTCCATGAGACTCTTCATATCCGGATCGGCCCCCTTATCCGAAATCCTTTTCCATTCTTTTGAAGAGTCCACGGGTTTTCGGATCCTGGAAAGATATGGAATGACCGAAACCGGGATCCTTACTTCGAATCCAATGGACCCTTCCCGAAGGTTTCCCCAGAGCGTTGGTTATCCCCTCCCCGGCGTCCAGGTCCGAATCGTTGCCGATGGGGAAAAAGAGGCCGCAGCGGGAGAAGTGGGGGAGGTGAGGATTCAGGGGGCTAATGTTTTTAAGGGCTACTGGCAGTTAGCCGAGAAGACGCACCAGTCCTTTGAGGGGGCGTGGTTTAAAACGGGTGATTTGGGGTATCAAGACCTCCACGATCCTGGCCGTCTCTACCTCGTTGGCCGGGCGAAAGAGTTGATCATCACCGGGGGCTATAACGTTTATCCCAAAGAAGTAGAAGGTGCGCTGGAGAGACATGATGCTGTCCAGGAGGCGGCGGTCATTGGCCTTCCCGATGAGGATTACGGGGAAAGGGTGACGGGGTTTGTTGTGCTGAAAAAAGATCAACCCCCCCCTACCCCCGAAGCCATCATTGCTTTTTGCAGGAAACACCTGGCCAGCTACAAGTGTCCCAAAGAAGTTTGCATAGTTGAATCCATGCCCCGCAATGCCATGGGAAAG
>CAZIDC010000547.1:0-2517 GCA_964537885.1 uncultured Syntrophaceae bacterium
GGAAAGGACGTATGGGAGGTGGAGGACGAAATCCGGAAGGAATTGAGCGCCAAGGAGCGGGATGTCAGCATCTTTGCCATCGGCCCCGCCGGAGAAAACAGGGTGTTCTATGCCACCATCGCAGGAGACCGGGGTCATGTCGTGGCCCATAACGGGATGGGGGCCGTGATGGGATCGAAGAATTTAAAAGCGGTGGTGGCTTACCGCGGGAAAAGAAATTTTGAGGTTCATGACCCGGAGGGGTTGAAGAAAAAAAATGCGGAACTTTTTGAGTTTGCCAAGACCTTTGGGACCATCTACGAATGGGGATCGGGTGGAGGATTCTCCAGCCTTTATGCCATGGGGGCGTTGCCCGTAAAAAATTACACAACCAATATCTACCCCGAGCATGAGAAAATGGGCGGCCGCTATATGCGGACGCATTTTAAGCTCCGGTCGGTACCCTGTTACCAGTGCCGGATTGCCCATGTGAAAGAAGTGACCGTGACCGAAGGGCCCTACGCGGGATTCGTCGGGGAAGAGCCGGAATATGAACTTTTAGCCGCCTGGGGCCCGCAGATCGGGAACACCGACCTGGGAGCCGTAGTCATGCTGACCAAAGAGGTGGATAAATTAGGAATGGATTGCAATGAGGGTTCCTGGGTAGTGGGCTGGGCCATGGAATGTTTTGCCAAGGGAGTGTTTACCAAAAAAGAAACCGACGGCCTTGACCTGACCTGGGGAAATGTGGAAGCGGTCAAGGAGCTTTTAAACCGGGTTGCTAAAAGGCAGGGGTATCTGGGGAATCTTTTGGCGGACGGCGTCATGCGGGCGTCAAAAAAAGTCGGCGGGGAGGCGGCGGACTGGGCCATCTACGGCCAGAAGGGAACAGCGCCCAGGGGCCATGATCACCGCGGCTCCACCAGATGGTATGAACTCTTCGATACCTGCCTGACCAACACCAGCACGCTCGAATCCACCTGGGGCGGCATCCATCCCAAACTGGTGGATATGCAGGAACCGACCGATCATTTTTCTCTTGAACAGGTATCCACATTCAACGCCAATTACAGCGGGATCCGGCTCTTTGATGACTGCCTGGGAACGTGTCGTTTCGCTTCGCCCCACCCAAAGCTGGTGTTAGAATGCTTTAACGCAGTTACGGGGTGGAACTGGACGCTTCCGGATGCCTTTACTCTGGGCAGGCGGATTGTCAACCTGCTGCGGGTCTTTAATTTCAGACACGGAATGAAGATCGAGGATGAAAAGCCCTCCAAACGGTACGGCTCCATCCCGGTCGACGGGCCGGCCCAGGGGAAAAATATAATGGAGAAATGGCCGCAGATGGTGGAAAATTATTACCGGCTGATGGGCTGGGATTCGAAGACCGGCAAGCCCCTGCCGGGAACCCTCAAACAGCTGGGACTTGAGGAGATCAGCAAAGATCTTTGATCCCGGGAAAGGAGCTGAGGCGGCCGGACGTCAAAAGGCAAATCGGAAAATAGAAGTGGGGTTAGAGGATCATGAGACAGGGCGCGGTAAGGACAAACCATATTTTAGACGGCGGAATGCCGGGAAAGGAGTGTTGAAAATGTCTCAAAACAGATGGAGTTCGGTACGGGTAGGGTTGAGCATCGTGATGTTGGTATCGTTGCTCATAGTGGTGGCCCCCAGCGCCGGGTTGGCCAAAGCGGTGACCTTGCGTCTGGGGCACTCGGAAGCCGTTACTAACATCCGGCACGATATTGTCCTCATGTTCGTCAAGCGGGTTGCTGAACTGAGCAAGGGAGAAGTCAAGATTGACGTTTACCCGGCCGGCATGCTGGGCACCCATACCTCCTGCCAGGAGGAGGTATCGATGGGGACCCTGGACTTCTACATCACCACGGCGGGGCTGGTGTCGGTTTTCGATCCCCAGAGGACCCAGGAGTTAATCGAGTTGCCTTACCTCTTTGATACTTATTCCCAGGCCTACGCCTTTATGGACACTCCCTATGTGACCAAATTCTACGAGCCTCTTAAGGCTAAAGGAATACACTACTTGTGGACGTGGGACAATGGATTCCGGCACATGACCAATAATGTCCGGCCGATTTTCACCCCCAAGGACATGAAAGGGCTCAAGGTGCGCGTGGTGCAATCGGAGATGTCGATGAATATTATCAATGCCCTGGGGGGGAATGCCATTCCCATGTCGTATTCGGAACTTTACACGGCGCTGGGCCAGGGCGTGGTGGACGGCCAGGAGAATCCTTTCATGAACATCTACGCCTCAAAGTTTTTCGAGGTTCAAAAATTCATGTCCGTCACCAAGCATCAATACAGCACGCTTCCCATCATCATATCGGAAAAGACGTGGAAAAAGCTCAACGCCAACCAGCAGAATGCTATTCAGCAAGCGGCGATGGAAGCGGCCCCCGTCTTCCGGAAAAAAGTGATGGCCAATGAAGACAGCCAGAGAAAGGCCATGGAAAAAGCGGGGATGAAGGTCAACGATGTGCCCGACCTGACCCCTTTCCGCAAGGCCGTGGAGCCGGT
>CAZIDC010000548.1:0-2515 GCA_964537885.1 uncultured Syntrophaceae bacterium
CTGTGGGTCGATCTGCACGAAGAAACCATCATTGATGTAACCGGAGAAGCCCGCAGTCGTGAGATCCAACGTCGTTGCCTGCCCAAGAATCGGCACGAGCAAAAACAATGCTGCAACGCCAATACCCATTAAATGTAAAGCCCATTTTTTCATGACTCAATCCTCCTTTATTTCCAATATTTCCAAATTTGACTTTTGATGAGTAATGAAGCAAGAAAAATACCAACCTAATAATTATTGGGAATTATCCCTTTTTACTATATATAACACATTGGATTTACAAATAAATTTATCGTTAATTGATATTAGTAAGGAATACGTTCCGTAATTATTCATCATAGTAAAATTGTAAAAAAATACGACGCTTGACAACAATTAAAAAATAGTTTTAGAAAAAAACTAAAAAAAACATATTCTTGGAACAAATTTTCCCATCACTTCAAATCTGTAAAGATTTTCGACAATGACCCCTAATCCCATATTTCCAACCCTTGATGCCCCTCTATTAATTGCCTAATCGTAAAAATATTTCGCGCAACGGGTTACCCGGTCTCTCCCTAATGACTTGCTTGGCAAAAGCCATAAATATTAAGAAGTTATAAAAATAATCAGCTGATCTGGGAATACTGGTTATTGATAATTTTCCCAAGGCAAGAGGTCGCTTGGGTAATTTGGGTCACTTAGGTTTATGAAAAAAAAGGTGCCGGGTGCCGGGTGCCGGGTGTCGGGTTTCGAGTTACAGGTTTCAGGACTCAGGTTACAGGATTCATTCTATTCGTTCTTAATTCCCAATTTTTCCATCAACTCATAAAGCGTCGGCCTGCTTACTCCCAATTCCTCCGCCGCCTTGGTAACGTTTCCATTATTTTTAACCAATGCCCTCTGGATCAAATCCTTTTCCAGGGCCTCTCGGGCTTCCTTTAGGCCCTTTCCTCCATATCTACTCCGGGGGGGAACAAGTTCCATATCCTCTGGTTTCATTTTTTGACCTTCGGCCATGATTACAGCCCGTTTTATCCGATTTTCGAGCTCCCGGACATTCCCAGGCCATAAATGCATCTCCATGGCATTTACCGCCAAGTCTGTGAACCCTTTTATTTTTTTCTTGTTCTCGCTGGCGTACCTATGCATAAAAGCATTGGCCAGAAGCATGATATCTTCTTCTCTTTCCCGAAGCGGCGGCAGGGGAACGGTTATAACTCCAAGACGATAGTACAGGTCCTCACGGAAGCTTCCATCGTTTATTGCTTGTTTCAGATCTCTATTAGTGGCGACAAGTATGCGGGCATCCACGTTTATCTGTTCTCTTCCCCCAACTCGCTCAACAACCTGTTCTTGCAGAAACCGCAGTAGCTTCACCTGGAGGAGAAGAGGAAGCTCGCCGATTTCATCAAGGAAGAGCGTTCCCTTTTGGGCAAATTCTATCCGCCCTTTTCGCTGGACGTGGGCGCCCGTGAAGGCCCCCTTTTCGTGGCCAAACAGCTCGCTTTCGAGAAGAGTTTCCGGGATGGCGCCGCAATTGATTACCACAAATGGTTCCACCCGGCGGGAGCTCATCCGATGAAGGGCCCGGGCAACAAGTTCTTTGCCCGTGCCGCTTTCCCCGACGATTAAAACCGGGACATCTGTGGTGGCCACCTTGCGGATTGTTGAAAAAACCTCCTGCATTTTGGCGCTTGTTCCCAGCATCCCTTCGAATGAATCTCCGGCTAAACGCGACTGTAATTTTCGATGTTCCCTTTCGAGATTGGAGACATAGAAGGCCCGCCCCAAAACCACTTTTAGCTCATCGATTTGAATCGGCTTGCAGAAAAAATCATAAGCCCCCTGGCCGATAGCCTTCAGGGCATTTTCCTTCTCCCCCTGGCCGGTTATAACGATAACCTTTGTTAAATTATCCTCCCCCGTTATCTCCGCCAAAGCCAGAAATCCCTCTTCCACCCCTCCCGGGACAGGCGGCAGGCCCAGGTCGAGGGTAACGACTGGAGGCTGTTCCTCCTTGAGAACCCCTATGGCGCCTGGACGGTCTTCCGCCAAGAATATCTCGTAATCCTGGGCCAATGCCCATTTCATCTGGGTGCGGATGGAGTCGTCATCCTCGACAATGAGAAGCTTTGGCTTCATAATAAAAAACCTCCCGTTCTTCTTTCTTCCAACATTCCATCCTTCCATTATTCCATTATTCCTTTGCGGGTGCATAAATTGGAAGAAGCACCCGGAAGGTCGTTCCACGACCTTCTTCACTCTCCACTTCAATCCTCCCCCCATGGGCTTCGACGATCATTTTGCTTTGGAAGAGACCGATGCCCATGCCCTGCTTCTTGGTGGTTTTGAAGGGCCGGAAGAGGGAGCGTTCGATGAAATCTTTCGACATGCCGCAGCCGTTGTCGCTGACCGACAGAACGATCCAGCCGTCTTCTTGCTTTGTGCCTACTCGAATCTCACCCCCGTCCTTGAGGGCATCGTTGGCGTTGAAAATGAGATTGGTCGCGACTTTTTGAATCTGTTCCGGGTC
>CAZIDC010000549.1:0-2507 GCA_964537885.1 uncultured Syntrophaceae bacterium
TGTTTGAGCAAAGGAGAAGAAAGCGCTCCACAAGATTTTAGGGAAACTTGACAACTCCGGTGGGGCGTCCTATCATTTATTCTATCGCCAAATCCTGATGATCGGAAGCGGGGGAACCAAATTTGTGAGGGGCGTTGCGGCCAAGCGGAAGGCACCCCCATCGGCCCGGGCCCGGCAGCCCCCTTCACAGGCGACGACGAGAAAAACCTACCGGAACCCCCGGAGGCTCTTTCTCCATTTATGGATTGCGGAGGTTCTCATCGCTTTGAAGACCCACCCTGGCGATAGTAACGCCAAACCCGCTCACGACCCAGCATCCCCTGAACGCCGGCTCAAGAACAGGACTTTCCTGCTGGCTCTCGGCGCTCTGGGTGTAGTATACGGCGATATCGGGACGAGCCCCCTTTACACCATCAAAGAATGTTTTCACGGGCAGCATGCCATTCCCTTGACTCAGGGGAACATCTATGGGGTTATGTCCCTGGTCTTCTGGTCGCTGACGATTGTGATCAGTATCAAATACGTGATGTTTATTCTCCTTGCGGACAATCACGGGGAAGGGGGGATTTTCGCCCTCCTGGGACTGATCTCGGCCGACCGCAAGGATTTCTCGCCGCGACTGCGTTCGACCGTTGTGATCGCTGGGATTCTCGGAGCAGGGCTTCTGTACGGAGATGGCATCATCACACCGGCCATCTCGGTTCTTTCGGCCATCGAAGGTCTTGAAGTCGCCACCAAGGCCGCATCACCGATGGTGCTGCCCCTTACCTGCGTGGTCATCTTTTTGCTCTTTTTTTTCCAGCACCGGGGAACCGCAGACATCGGGAAAATCTTCGGCCCGGTCATGATGATCTGGTTTGGGACTATTGCCGCTCTCGGGCTTGGGTCTATTGTGCGGGAGCCCCACATTTTACTCGCCGTTAACCCGATTTACGCCTATGAGCTATTTGCCAGCAATAAGCTCCACGCCTTCGTCGTTTTCGGCTCGGTTGTGCTCTGTCTGACCGGCGGCGAAGCTCTCTACGCCGACCTGGGGCATTTCGGACGGAAGGCCATCCGCCTTTCCTGGATGGGTCTTACTTTCCCCGCTCTTCTTTTCAGTTACTTCGGGCAGGGAGCTCTTCTCCTGGGTAGTCCCGAGCTGAGCGGCAACCCTTTTTATGGATTAGTCCCAAGACCTCTGCTCTATCCCATGGTTGGTCTTTCCACCATCGCCACGGTGATCGCTTCCCAGGCGTTGATTTCCGGGGTCTTCTCCCTGACGCAGCAGGCCATTGAGCTTGGGTTTTGCCCGCGCCTGTCCATCGTGCACACTTCCAGTGAAATCCGCGGCCAGATCTATATTCCGGGAATAAATTATGCCCTGATGCTTGCCTGTTTGGGTGTGGTAATCGGCTTCCGTGAATCCAGCGGCCTTGCCGGAGCGTATGGAATCGCCGTTACGGGTACCATGACCATTACCTCCATCTTATTTTTTCTCGTGGTTGACCACGCGTGGGGCTGGCCACGCTGGAAGTCGGTCCCGCTGGTGGCCCTTTTTCTCCTCTTCGACCTATCTTATTTTGGGGCTAATCTCCTCAAAGTTGCAGACGGAGGCTGGTTCACTCTCTTCGCGGCCGCAATCATCACCCTCGCATTGACTACCTGGAGAAAAGGACGTACGGAAGTCATGCGTAAAATTGGCACCCGGCTGGACCTGGAGCATTTCCTGAAAGATTTTGCCAGGCACAAAATTCCTCGGGTGCCCGGAACAGCGGTTTTCATGTCGCTTAGCCCCAAGGGAACCTCGCCGGTCCTCCTGCACCATCTCAAGCATAATAAAATCTTACATGAGAATGTCGTGCTCCTTTCGATCCTTTCGGCCAACATTCCCTACGTACCGCCCAAAGAAAGAGTAAAGGTTGAATATTTGGGAGAGGGTTTCTATCGGGTTGTGGCGTACAATGGCTATATGCAGAGGCCCAATGTGCCAGAAATCCTGAAGCTGGCTTCAGGTTACGGGCTCACTTTCGACGAGACAGAGACAACCTACTATCTGGGGAGAGTGACGGTTTTTACCGCCGGCGATTCGAAGATGATTCGCTGGCGTAAGGCGCTCTTTGCCTTTATGTCGAGGAATGCCGGAACCCCGGCGCCCTATTTTGGTTTACCTGCCAACCGGGTGGTTGAACTCGGCGCTCACGTTCAGCTTTAAATTTATGGATGCGGGCGTATCTGAAAGGGTTTTTGCAAGGCCTTCGCATCTTAACCGTTTGCTTCGTCCGCCTGAGGCGGATAGAAAGCAGACTGGATTCCTGGTCAAGTTAGGAATGACCGACTCCTTTTTTCAGAAAGGGTCGTTGGAAATATGCCGCCAGATATATATCGCTCTGTATAGATTGGATAGCCGAAAGTTCAATTCAAGATTATTTTCTTTTGAAAAGGTCCTGGAGGCTGCCGTAGATGCCTTTGGGGAGGAAGATGATCAGAAGAACGAGAGCCAGCCCGTAGATGATTTGAGAAAAGCC
>CAZIDC010000550.1:0-2507 GCA_964537885.1 uncultured Syntrophaceae bacterium
ATGACTGATTGGATGGGCCTCTAAACCGTGGCTGGGGAGATAAATACCGATAAGCCTTTACATACAACCACAAATACCACAAGCGCAGGCGTAATTGCTTGTATTCCTGGATGATTTCTTTCGGGGGATTGACCACGATCAAGCCCAGATTTCCATCCACAATCAAGAAATCTCCCTTTTCGATCCGGGACAATAAACCTTCCATTCCCAAGACGGCCGGGATTCCCATGGCGCGGGCAAGAATCGCCGCATGGGATTCCTTTCCTCCCATTTCTGTAAGGAAGGCCGAAACCCGATCCTTTTTCAACCGCAGGGTATCTTTCGGCGTGAGCTCCAGTCCTGCGATGATCACCGGTTCTTGGAATGGGCAATCAAACTCCAAGGGACCCATTAAGGATTCCAATAACCTGGTTCCAATATCGCGTATGTCCAGAATGCGATCTTTCAGATAGGGATTGCCGACTTTGGAAAAGACTTCTTCATATTTTCGAATTTGGGAAAGAACGGCGGCCTCGGCTTTGATCTTTTGGGTGGCGATTCTTTCAAAAATCTCGGCCAAATAATGGGAATCTTCGATGATGGATAAATGGACCGAGAAGATTTCGGCTTCCTTCGGGCCAATATTTTTTCTGATCATCTCCTGGTCATTCCGGATGGCTTCTTCAATGCCTTCAACCGTTTTTTGAACCCTGCGGATCTCATCCCCGATCTGATGATCCTCAATGGGCAAAACCGGGATATGGGAAAAAATGTCTTTATGAATACAGACTTTTCCCATGGCCACTCCCGGGGAAGCGGCAATCCCTTTCAGCAGATTTTCCCTGAATTCTATTTCAATTATTCCTGGTTTTTCTTTCGCATTCGGCACAGAGACCGTAACCTTCGACAATCTTGCGGGAGACTTCGAACTGATATTTCTTCGCCGCTTTCTTCCAGAATGATTCAATGGCCCTGTCCTTCAATTCTAGGACCTTTCCGCACTGTCGGCAAACCAGATGAGCGTGAGTCAGCCCCCTTCCACTGGGTTCAAAGCGGGTACGGCCACCGCCGAAATCCCTTTCGACGATTATCCCCAGCTCCTTCATCCACTTCAAAGATCGATATACGGTAGCCCAGCCGAGCCCGGGGGCGATTATCCGGGACCGGTCATAAATCTCAGCACAAGAAGGATGCTGGGCTTCCAGACTCCGAAAAGCCGACCAGACTGCTTCCCTCTGCCGGGTGTATTTCAACCCCTGCTGGCGAAGGAAATGCCGCAGGTCTTCTTTCTGAAAATGATTGCCATTCTCAAATTTCATGCGAATAAAAAGCCCCCTCCCTTCCTATGGCCCTGACGGGAGCTATGATAGAAAAGTTAGCAACTCAATATCGTCGCCGTTTTTTACGAATCCGCTTTCCATGACCCTGGCGAAAATCCCGAAATGGGGTAGAAGAGAGTGGCCGCGGTAATGGTATGAATGGGGAATACCCGGATCTTTTCCGATTTGTTGGATCTGAAGGAGAGCTTTTCCGATCTTCAAGTATTTCCCGGGAATAAATTGAGCCTGATCCAGGCCTTCGACTAAAAGGTTCTCGGCGAAGGCTCCAGGGGGAAAAGAGAGTCCTGTTTTTTTCGCCAGCTGATCCACTTTTTCTTTGGCTAAAATGGACACCTGTTTTTCCGTTCGCGCGTGAGCATCGCCCCTGAAGCCCAATCCCTCCTCAAAAAAACCGGAGAGAACATCTTCTTTGGGTTTACCCTTTTCTTCGCTGCGGCAGACGGCTATGACCCTTCCTTTCAAAATCCCTTCCTCAACATTCTTTCGTAATAAGAGCCCGAGGTATAAAGGGCACCGGCAGGGTTGTGAGCCATGACCCGATCTTTGGTTACGAGCACCGTGGAATAGGCTTTCGAATATTTCAGAAAAAGGGAGTCGTGGCCCACGCACAGGCCGACCAGGATGTTGAAATCGGTCTTCTCTTCATTAAGGATCATGGCCTGGGCGATGGGGCTGCACATGGATTCAAACTCGCCGATGCGCACCTTGTCTTCATCCCCCACGCCGATAGTCTCTTTGGGGGTGCAGCCGGCCTTGCAGACTACGGAAGCCACTTCAAATCCTTGGGCTTCGAGGATTTTTGTAAGAGCGAGGGCTTCTCTATGCAGGCCGGCGCAAAAGGCGATCCCCAGCTTCTTATATCCCATCCTCCGGGCGAACTCGCAGGTTTCCTGAACCCGCGGTTTGATCGGGTGTCTTACGTATGGTTTCACATTCCGGTTTCCGTATCCTTCCGCCTCCTGGATCGAGGCCTCACGGGCGAACTGTCCGATGTCCGGCCTGGCGTATTCCTCCGTTGCTTTGGCCACCGATTCTTTGCGGTTCAGGGTGGGACAAAAGGCCGGCCCCTGGCCCTGGAGCGAGCGGCAGATTTTGTCTTTTACAGCGCATTTAGCACATTCCGGTTTGGTTGATTCCATCCATCCTCCTCTAAAATAATTTTGGACGCAGATTTCCGCAGATTGCCGC
>CAZIDC010000551.1:0-2499 GCA_964537885.1 uncultured Syntrophaceae bacterium
CCGGTTTTTTTGCCCGTCCTTGAGCATATCAACGACGATTTCGGTACGAAAGAGAAAGCCAACCTGGCCGCCAAGCTTTACCTCCTTCTCTATGACACGGATATCGATTTCATCGTCTTTACCGGCGGAAGCCGTAGCACGCGGTACGGAGTGGATTTCTCCAGGAATATCACTTCGAACTTAGAGATCCATGGGGAGTTTGCCTACATCGAAGACTTTCAAAAGCGATACATCGGTTCCAATGGCAATATTCTCACCTCGACCTACGATACTGTTAGCTATCTGCTCGGAGTCCGCTACCTGAGCCAGCGGGAAACGACCTATATCCTCGAATATTATCGAAACGGGACGGGGTTTACCAAGGGCGAGTTCCAGGATTTTTATCAATTCGTCGACCGGGCCTATGATAATTATCTGGCTACAGGGAGCGACGCTCTCCTGGGAAGGTCGCTGAACCTGAGCCAGGGCAATTACGGCCGGCCCAACCCGGTGAAGGACTATCTTTATTTGCGGGTCAGCCAGAAAGAACCTTTCGACCTTCTCTACTTCACTCCGGCCTTGACCACGATCGTGAATTTGAACGACCAGAGTTTTTCCGTCTCTCCGGAGGTATCCTACACGGGCATTACCAACCTGGAGCTGCGCCTCAAGGCCACCTTCCTGGTCGGAGGGGAAGAAACGGAATTCGGCGAAAAGCCCAACGACTACCGCATAGAATTGAGAGCGAGGTACTATTTTTGATGAACCTACTACTACCTTCCGTTAGTGCCCTGCCCGGAATAAAATGACAAGGGGGCTGGATTCCGTTTCGAGCGAAGAGCTGATGTCCCGGACTGCCGAGGGTGACGAGTACGCATTCGAGGTTTTGGTGCGCCGTCACCAGGCTTCTGTTTTGAATCTCATTTACCGCTATGTCGGGGACAGGACACGGGCCAAGGACCTGGCCCAGGAGGTCTTCGTCCGGGTGTGGCAGGCAGCTAAGACCTATAAGCCGAGTGCCAAATTTACCACCTGGATCTACCGGATTGCAGCCAATCTTTGCCTCAACGAGCTGAAGGCTTCCGGCCGCAGGAAATGGATTTTCCGCTTTTCCGGCGAAGAGGGGCAAGAGGTAGGGGTGGAAGCCCTCCCGGATGAAACCCCATCGGCAGAAGAGCTTCTTCTGACGGGGGAGCGCAGTGGGCAAATAACCGATGCTTTGCAGAGCCTGCCGGAAAACCAGAGGATGGCCGTGATTTTGAAAAAATATGATGATCTCTCCTACCGGGAAATTGCCGGGATCCTGGATTGCTCTGTCTCCGCCGTCGAATCATTGCTGGTCCGGGCCAAGAAAAATCTTCAAGAAAAATTGCTTCTTCCTGAAAAATGAGCGCAGTTTTTCCGATTCAGAGTTGTTTAATCCCATAGAAGGCAGTTTTAAAGGTAGATGATCCCATGAAATGCAAGGATATACAAAAAAGACTTTCCGCCTACCAGGACGGGGAACTAAAGCCCAAAGACCAGGAAAGAGTTGCCAGGCACCTGCGAGACTGCCAAGCCTGCCAGGCTGAGTCCGCCAGGCTGGAAAGGGCCTGGCAGGCTCTTGAAGGGTTGCCGGAGATTCACCCGGATCCGGATTTCTATGGGCAGGTCATTAAAAAGATCAACGAACCTTATGAGCGCCGTCCCCTCACTGGCTTCCAGTGGGTTTCTCAAATATTTTCGGCTTCGCTGGCCGGCTGCACCCTGTTAATTGCAGGGGTGCTGATCGGAAGCTTTTTGGGGAATTTTTTGGCGGGGAGTGAGATCTTTCCATTCCAGCCTACCCTGCCCGGCAAGGCGCCGGAGGCGGTCGAAATTGTTTCTTTCCGGGCCTTTGATCCCGTGCCCCCAGGTACTCTGGGCGATGGATATATCCGCATGGTCAGTAATACGGAGATGCAAAATCGATGAAAGCGAAAATCTTTATTTTCATTCTTGTTTTTTCTTTGGCCATCAATGCCGCGGTCCTGGCTACTATGGGATACCATTACTACCGCATTAGCTATCTTATCCCATCCGCACCATGTCCTGTGTCCCCGGAGGGTCATCACCTCTACCAGGACATCGGTCTTTCCAACCAGCAATTAGCCCAGATGGGTCCCCTGGCCCAAAAATTTCACAGCCGCCTGGAAAAGCTTAGCGCTTCCATGGAGGGGAAGAAGGAAATTTTGCTTGATCTTCTGAGTCAGAAAGAAATTGAGCAAGGGAAGATCGAAGGACTGCGCAAAGAAATGGCCGGCATCCAGGATGAGATCCAGAAGGAGGTCATCGAGCATATCCTTGAGACTAGGAGGATACTCGATGCCGAACAACAGCAGCGTCTGTTCGATCTCATGCGCCGGAGTATGCAGGGGAAAAATTCCTGGTTGGCACAAGAGAAACCGTAACAACTCACACCTTACGGCTTACATCTAACGGTATCAAGGAACGGAGGCAATGAATGAATCTGCATTATTTAGGGAAGGAACTTTATTATCA
>CAZIDC010000552.1:0-2495 GCA_964537885.1 uncultured Syntrophaceae bacterium
TGGGCGAAAAAGCCAGGAAAAGGGTCCTGGCCCGCCACACCTACCGCCACCGGGCCAAACAAATCCTCCAGGCCCTGCATCAATTCCGGGGATAGCCCCAGCCACTTGGCTCTTGGGGTAAAACGGCCTGCCTGTATGAATTTATTTGACAGCTACGTGGATAATATGATACATATATATGTATGAAGACAACCATAGAGATTCCAGATTCGATTCTAAAAGAGGCTCGAAAGCTCGCTTCGCGGGAAGGGACGACCGTCAAGGCTCTGGTAGTGGAGAGCCTGGAAAAAGTTATCGCCGAGCGAAAGCGCCCCCGGATCTTCAAACTGCGCAAGGCAACTTTCAAAGGGAAGGGACTTCAGCCCCATTTGGACGGCGCCTCTTGGGAGCGGATGCGCGGCATGGCTTATGAAGGACGGGGCGCATGATCGCCCTGGATACGAACCTTCTTGTTTATTCTCATCGCGAGGATTCCCCGTGGCATGAAGCGGCTTATAAGCTGATTGAAGAGCTGGCTGAAGGTCGAACACCATGGGTAATCCCCTGGCCGTGTATTCATGAATTCCTGGCCATTGTTACCCACCCTAAAATTTTTAATCCCCCCACACCTCTCGATGCGGCGTTAGACCAAGTGGAAGTTTGGCTGCAGTCTCCCAGCCTTTTCCTTTTATCCGAGGCCGAGGGATATTGGGATATTCTGCGTCCTGCGCTTCAAGCTGGACGCATTATGGGCCCTCAAGTTCATGATGCCCGCATCGCAGCCCTCTGCCAAGTCCGCGGCATTGAAGAATTGTGGAGCGCGGACAGGGATTTCGGCCGATTCCCAGGATTAACCGTTCGGAATCCGCTTGTTGGCAGATAAAATTTCTTGGATAGTATTCTTTTAAAGGCGAATAAAATTGGGATAAGGGTATAATTATGAAACTGCCGCTTGATGGAATTCGGGTTTTAGAGTTAGGGCATGCGGTCATGGGGCCGACCTGTGGCCTGGTGCTGGCTGACATGGGCGCCGAAGTGATCAAGGTCGAACGCGCTCCTGAAGGGGATGAAACCCGCCGGCTGATGGGCTTCGGCCAGGGATTTTCTTCCTATTTCAACCGCAACAAGAAAAGTATAGCCATCGACCTGAAAGCGGAAAAAGGGATTGAATGCCTGAAAAAGCTGGTAGCCTCGGCCGATGTTTTTATCGAGAATTTTGGACCGGGGACCGTCAGCCGCCTGGGACTCGGCTATGAGCAGTTATCCGGCGTGAATCCGCGTCTCATCTATTGTTCCCTAAAAGGATTCCTGAAAGGCCCTTATGAAAACCGTCCGGCCCTGGACGAAGTGGTTCAGATGATGGGCGGCCTGGCTTACATGACCGGTCTTCCGGGGCGGCCTTTACGGGCCGGGGCTTCGGTAATCGACATCATGGGTGGAAGTTACGGGGTCATCGGGATTCTGACGGCCCTCTATGAAAGAGAAAAAACCGGGAAAGGACAATATCTAATTGCGTCCCTCTTTGAATCGACGGCCTTCCTTATGGGGCAGCATATGGCCTTCGCGGCCATATCGGGAAAGCCGGTGCCGCCCATGACCATGCGGGTTAGCGCCTGGGCCATTTATGACATATTCAAGACTAAAGAAGATGAGGATATCTTTATCGGGGTGACCAGCGACCGGCAGTGGAAACGTTTTTGTGAGATTTTCCAGCTTTCCCAACTACAAGCAGATGCCAGGCTACAAACCAACAACGACCGGGTCAGAGAGCGGGGCTGGCTGATACCGGAATTGCATAAAGTATTCTGCCAGAAGAGCAAAGAGAAAATCATCCGCCTCTGCGAAGAAGCGGGAATCTCCTTCGCGCCGATTGCCAGGCCGGAAGACCTTTTTGAAGACCGGCAGTTGAATGAAGGGGGAAACCTGGTCGAAATCACCCTGGAAAGCGGGAAGAAAACCAAGCTTCCCCGCATTCCTTTACGGATAGGGGATCATGATTTTGGCCTGCGGCATAATCCGCCGGCGATCGGTGAAGGCACCCGGGAGCTGCTGCGCTCGATTCACATGGAGGATGGAGAAATTGAAGAATTGAAAAAAAGCGGGGTAATCGTTTTTTGAAAAAGGCAGCCCTGAAATAGAGATCGATTATTTCCTGATCCGATAAAGGATGGCAGATTCGGCCCAACCGCCTGGGTCGAGCCGATTCAACCTTTCTGACCAAATCGCTGATCATTCCCGTGGATTTGGGGTCATAAACCTTAAACATATCCTCCCGAAATCCAAGAGGGATCAACTCCTCTTTCCCCTTGGCAGCGATGATCTTGACCCCCTCCTCGGCGGCGGCCTGGGGATATTTTTCATTCTTTCCACCTCCGGTAAACCCATCTCCATGCCCGCAAAATATCCTTTACCTATTTTTTCTTAGATAACCCCAAAGAATTACACCTACCCCGATCATAAAGGCGGAAAGAACCTGGCCCATGGACAACGGCCCCCAAACAAACCCAAGTTGTTCA
>CAZIDC010000553.1:0-2482 GCA_964537885.1 uncultured Syntrophaceae bacterium
AGAAAAGCCGATTTCGCTGCCCACTTAAAATTTTTCACACCTTCCTTCCTTTGGGGGGAGGGATGAAGGTGAGGGGGCCGATAGATTTTGTTTGCGGCTATGCCGCGCTGTGCTCTCTGTGGTCAATAATCATTTTAGCCTTTGCGCACCCTGCAGGGGATATAGCGGTGCAGGGGCGTGGCCGCGAAGCGGTCCCGGTGTTTTGCCGGAGCCAGACGATTGACATTGACTCCATAAACCTTTTCCATATGCACGAGGCCAAACCCATGGGGAATGACCACCTGGCCTTTGAAGGAACTATCGGTCACCTCTGCTTCAACCGTGGCCGATCCGGCCTCGGTCTCGATGAGGGCCATCTCCCCATCGGCAATCCCGATCTCGGCTGCGTCGCCGGGGTGGATGCGCATCGTGCAGGCCCGCTTCGATTCATTCCAGGCCGGATCGCGCATGATCGTATTGGCCACCATTTCCATATGATTCCCGGCCATGAGCACCAGCGGATAATCCTTATTGGCCAGTTGGGCCTCCTCCGATGACGGTTTTACTTCCTTCACCCATGATTCCATTTCGGGAAAGTGGATGTGGATTTTTTTGTCGGGAGTTTTTAGGGCGGAAAGATTATTGGCCGTGTCCACTACACCGATCTTCACCCCCCCGGCCGTGTTCAGTATCTTGCCGAAAATTTCTTCACCCGTAAGAGGGCGAACCTGGTAGCCGGCGCGGGCTACATCCGCGGAGTGCATCATGGGAAAGCGCATCAGCAGACCCCAGAGCGCGGCCAGATTTTTCGATCCCATTTCTTCCCCCAAAGTCTTGGCCAAAATGTAGGGCAGCCACGGGGTCGCCTTTGGGTTTGCCCGGATAAATTCCATGAGCGCCACTGCGTATTTCATTCGGTCCCGGGCCAGATCCCGGAACTCCGGTGGGTACTCAGGAAGCATGGACATCCTTTCGGCCAGCCTGACATAGATTCCGGCTTCTTCCCATTGCTCGCCATCGGCCTCGACAACCGGCCGGCGCATGTCGAAGTAATATTCCGGATACTTCCACTGGAAGAACGTGCCGTCCCACTTCTCATAGGCGGACTTGGCCGGCAGGACATAATGAGAGAGAACCGCCGTTTCGGTCATGGCCACCTCGATGGTCACTAACAGATCCAGTTTGGCAAAAGCCTTTTCGTACGCGGCGGTATCGGCGTAAGAGCGCAAAGGGTTCGAGCCGCTGACAATCAGGGCGCGGATTCGTTCGGGATGGTCGTTATCAATCTCTTCCGGCATAACATTCGGCGGGAAGACCCCCATGATCAGGGGGATTTGGGTCATCACCGTTCTCCAGGTTCCTGGATCATCCTCGGGGGTGTGCGACCCGATCGGCATCAAATGTCCTAAAAAGACATTTCCCCCCTTCACCCCGATACGCCCGGCCAGAGTTAGAAGGATCAATTCGAGATAGGAATTCAAGGTACTATGGCGCCCCATCAGGACGCCCAGGTCGCTGCGCAGCGCACTCTTACGGGTGGCCAAGAGCCGGGTGAACTTGCGCACCAAATCGGGATCCAGCCCGCAAACGCGGCAGTTTTCCTCTACCTTCACGTCCTCAAACCACCCCCGGATCGTCTCATAGCCATTGACATGGGCGGTCACATACTCCTCAGCCACGAGCCCCTCAGTCAATAAAACATTGATCATCGCTTTCAAAAGCAGAGCGTCTGTCCCCGGCCTGAGCCGGAGGTGGATGTCGGCCAACTTGGCCGTCTCGCTCACCCGCGGGTCCACCACGGCAATGATCATATTCGGGTCTTTTTTCTTGTTCCGGATTACCAGGGGAGCGTTGGGGATATCGTGGCTCACCATGGGGTTGGCTCCCCAGAAAACGAGGAAGTCCGAATCCTGAACATCCGGGAAGGCATGCATGTACTGGCGGCCAAAAGCCTTGCCGGCCACCCAGAAAAAACCGGTAAGTTCCTGGGCTAAGGGGCTGTAATGGTTCTTTGACCCCAGTCCCTGGAGGAAGCGCACTCCAAAAGCCGCTTCAAAATGGCAACCCTGACCCCCGCCCCCCATATAGGCTACGGATTTGGGACCATGCTTTTTGACAATGTCCCCAAGCCTAACGGCGATCTCATCGAGGGCCATATCCCAGGAGACACGCTCCAATCGGCCGCCCACGCGCTTTAAGGGAAATTTCAGCCGCTCCGGGTTATTCTGAAAATAGGCGATGTTCGCGCCTTTCCGGCACATGTACCCTTGCGAGCGGGGGTTCTCCCCATCGGCCCTGACTTTGATGATTTTACTGCCGGCGGTGAGAACCTCCAGGCCGCAGTTTTGGCCGCACAGAACACAAGAGGTCTTTTTCCATTCACTCATGGCCCCATCCCTCCCCAGAGCCCTTTAGGCTGCTGGCTTTGTGACCAATGATTTTAATTTACCTTTGGAAAACCTGCCTAAAAATAATAACTGGATGCCGGACTATGTCAAGGAAA
>CAZIDC010000554.1:0-2472 GCA_964537885.1 uncultured Syntrophaceae bacterium
TTGAAAATGATAAAGTATCAATCGCTTTTCCTGCTCCCTTAATGGGTAACTCATAGTCATAAAGAAAGGTGGGCCAACAGGAGTTGGCTTTTATTTTTTTTAGGCGGAAAGGAAATGGTTATGGCGGTTAAAATCACGGACACCACTTTGCGCGACGCCCATCAGTCTTTGATGGCCACGCGGTTGCGCACCGCCGATATTCTACCGATCGCCGAGGAGCTCGATAAGGTGGGCTTCTTCTCGCTCGAATCCTGGGGGGGCGCAACCTTTGACGCCTGCATCCGTTTCCTTAACGAAGATCCCTGGGAGCGGCTGCGTACCTTTAAGGCTCATATTCCCAAGACCCCCCTGCAAATGCTTCTCCGGGGGCAAAATTTGGTCGGCTACCGTCATTACGCCGACGACGTAGTCGAAGAGTTCGTACGTCTGGCCATAAAGAACGGCATCGGCATTTTCCGCATCTTCGATGCCCTGAACGACATCCGCAACATGACCGCAGCCATCCGGGCGGCCAAGGGCAAGAAAGCTCATGTCCAGGGGACGATCTGTTACACGGTAAGCCCGGTGCACACCATTGAAATCTTCGTCCAGATGGCCCTGGAGCTGGAGAAAGAAGGATGCGATTCGGTTTGTATCAAGGATATGGCCGGTTTGATCACGCCCAGAGCCGCCCAGGATTTAATAAAGGCCCTGAAGAAGGCGATTGGTCTGCCGATTAGCCTGCACAGCCACTGCACCAGCGGGGTGGCTCCCCTGAGTTATTTCGCGGCAGTCGAGGCCGGGGCGGATATTCTGGACACGGCTATGGGACCTTTCAGCGGGGGCACTTCCCAGCCGCCCACGGAGGCGGTCATCGCCGCTCTTCAAGGAACGGAGTTTGACACGGGATTGGAACTTGAGCCTCTGGCGGCGATCAGCGGACACTTTACGGCTTTGCGGGAAAAATATCAGGGTCTATGCGATCCCATTGCCGAGCGTCCGGACATCAACGTCTTTCTGCACCAGATCCCCGGAGGGATGCTTTCTAACCTTCTTTCCCAGCTCAAAGAGCAGAATCAGGCCGGGAAATACAATGAAGTTTTACAAGAGGTTCCCCGGGTGCGGCAAGACCTCGGGTTTCCGCCGCTGGTCACGCCTACCTCGCAGATCGTGGGGATACAAGCGGTCCTCAACGTGCTGGCCGGGGAACGCTATGCCCGGGTTTCCAAAGAAGTAAAGGAATACTGCCTGGGATATTACGGCAAGACCCCCGGGCCCATTGATCCCCAGATCAAGAAAAAAATCATCGGCAAAGAGAAGCCCATCGAAGGCCGCCCGGCAGACCTGATCAAACCCCAGCTTAAAGAATTGAAAAAGGAAGCCCAGCGCATGGGCATCCTGAAAAAAGAAGAGGATTTGATAACCTATGCCCTCTACCCCAACGTGGCTCCCAAGTTTCTCCGGGGGGAGGTCAAGGAAGAAGTCCTTCCCGCGGCCAAGCCCATGACTGGACCGGCCCCCAAACCCCTCAGCTCGGAATTTCAGGTGGATGTGGATGGGGAGCTTTTCAACGTGCGCATTTATCCTGTTCCCGGGGTTCCTTCGATCAAAGAAATTTCCACTGTTCCGGCCGAGAAGACTCTACCGAAAGACCAGAAGGGCGCGGTTCTTTCTCCCATGCAGGGAATGGTTTTGCGGCTTTTAGTTAAGCCCGGGGATACCGTGGAAAAGGGCAAACCCGTCGCCGTCCTCGAAGCAATGAAAATGGAGATGCCCGTGGAAGCGCCCCAGGCGGGGGAAGTCCAGGAGATCTTTGTCTTCGAAAGCGAGATGGTCAATGCCGGCGACGTGCTGATGGTCATCCGGTGAGGAGCGGCAGATGTTCAAAAAAATCTTAGTGGCCAACCGGGGCGAGATCGCCATCCGGGTCATGCGCGCCTGCCGCGAAATGTCCGTTAAGAGCGTGGCGGTTTATTCGGACGTGGACCGCGAGGCCCTCTTCGCCAACTATGCCGACGAGTCTTATTACCTGGGGCGATCCCCAGTATCGGAAAGTTACCTGAATATTCCCCGAATCATGGCCATTGCCAAAGAAGCCCAGGCCGAGGCCATCCATCCCGGTTATGGATTTCTGGCTGAGAATCCGAAATTGGCCCTGGCCTGCGAACAAGAGGGAATCAAGTTCATCGGCCCATCCAGCCGGACCCTGGAGATGGCCGGCAACAAAATCATGACCCGCCAGATCATGGCCCGGGCCGGTCTTCCCGTGATTCCGGGAACGCGGGGGAAGATCAAAGATTTGGCCCATGCTACCCGCTTCTCTAAATCCACCGGTTATCCGGTGATTATTAAGCCGGCCTATGGCGGCGGGGGGATCGGCATGAAGGTGATCGAGCGGGAAGAAGAGTTGCTTTCCGCCCTGGAGTCCTCCCAGACCATGGCCCGCCAGGCTTTCGGCGATGACGAAATCTTTATTGAGAAATACCTTCCCAA
>CAZIDC010000555.1:0-2460 GCA_964537885.1 uncultured Syntrophaceae bacterium
GTCCGCCCAGGCCCCCGGGCCATGGACTTACTCGGCCTTTAGGTTCCACCTCTTTTCAAAGTGCTAAAGTGTTACCAATATTGATTATTCCAACTTAATAAAAGAACATACTCCGGATTTCACCTACGGGCGGGCGGCAGCCTGCCCGTAGGTCACGGAGTGATAAATTAAGGATGTTACATGTCCCGAGGCAATAATTTTCTGGCGTCTCTCCTGTGGTTCGTAATAGCTTTACTGGTGCTTTATCCGCTTTCAATTCTGATAATAGAAAGCTTCAAGATTTCAGGAACCGACGGTTCAGGCATCCAAAACTACCTGGAATTTTTCCAGGACACTTATTATCTTAAAACCTTCTGGAACACCCTGGTGCTGAGCGCTATGGTGCTTCTTGTATCAACCCTGTTCGGAATACCCCTGGCATACATTCTGGCGCGATACCGGCAGCGGGGAAAGACAATTTTCACTGCTCTTATCCTTTTGCCTATTGTTTTGCCGGCCTACGCAGGAGTATTTGCCTTCGTAATCTTTTTCGGAAAATTCGGCACTATGAATCTGCTTCTCATGGATGCCGCATTGATCGAGAAACCCTTGAATTTCATCTACGGATTCCACGGACTGGTATTCATAGAATCCCTGCATATGCTCCCTTTCATCGTGCTCAGTCTTTCAGCGGGCTTAACCACCATCGATCCTTCTTTTGAAGAGGCTGCCGAAGTTGAGGGCGCCAGCGGTTTCCGGAGGTTCATAACCGTCACATTGCCCCTCTGCACGCCGAGTTATCTGGCGGGCGCCGTTATGGTATTCCTGTGGCCTTTTACGGACTGGCTTACTCCGTTGATTCTGGGACAGGTGGACTTTCTCCCTTCGGTAGCCTACATCAACATCGCCTATCATTTTACGGACGCGCACCGGAAATATATGGGAATCGTGGCGGTGGTCGTTTCTTCAATAGTTTGCATAGCTCTCTTTCTTTTTGCAAGATGGTGGGTGGAAAAAAGGAAGTATACCGGCCTCTCGAAAGGAACAACGGCTGAAGGAAGGGTGATCGAACCCGGTTCATTTGTAAAAACCGGCTCTTATCTGTATATGTTTTTTATCGCCGCCCTTGTCCTGCTGATTCCGATCGTTCTGGGTTTGGCCGCTTTTTCCAGAAGATGGGTTTTTGAACCGTTTCCATCCTATTGGACTCTCGATAACTTCAGGGTAATTCTCCTGGAAACCCCTGGCCTGATAAAGAATTCATTTGTTTTCAGCGGGATAGCCCTGATTCTCGGGATAGCTTTCGGGCTACCGGCCGCATATATAATCGTCCGCACACGCGTTCCGGGGAAAGATGCTCTCGACTTCATGATCACGCTGATGCTCGCTTTCCCGGGTATCGCGATAGGCGTCAGTTATCTTCTGGCCTTCTGGGAAGGCATACCGCTGGCCACGCTTTGGATCATAATGCCGCTTGCTCTCTTTTCACGACGGCTTCCCTATTTTCTGCGGATCGCGCACGCTTCCTATCTGCAACTGGATATCTCGCTCGAGGAGGCCTCGGAAGTATCGGGTGTGGGTAAATTCAGGACCTTTATAAACATATCCCTCCCGCTTTTGATCAAAGGAGTTCTTGTCGGCGTGGTGATGTTTTTTATCATGGCATTTCAGGAGATTTCCACCGCAATATTTCTTTACAGGGGCGGATGGGAAACCTTGCCCATCGGAATATACCTGAACTGGCACCGCGGCATGGAATTCGGAATCTCTGCGGCCATGGCTTTTCTCATGATCGTGATCACATTTATTCTTCTGATGATCATTGCCAAAATCGGCGGAGGTATCCTCAAAGCCGCCTGGGGCCCCGGAGAGGGTAGGTAATTTGCCGACAGGCCGTGGGAGCTGCGATATCAAGTGACAAACCAAGGAGACAAGTTTAATGGCATTTATTGAGATCCGCAACCTGTTCAAACAATACAAGAAAGTAACGGCGGTCAACCGCATACAGCTTGGAGTGGAGAAGGGAGAGATGCTGACCCTCCTCGGACCCAGCGGATGCGGTAAAACAACTACCCTTCGCTGCATAGCCGGATTGGAAAAGCCCGAGGAAGGCGACATTATCATTGACGGCAAGCCGATGATTTCGGAAGGGTTTGTCCAGCCGTCAAAAAGAGGAATCGGCATGATGTTCCAGAATTATGCCGTATGGCCGCACATGAGGGTATACAACAATATTGTTTACGGCTTACGACTTCAAAAAATTTCCCGGCAGAGCATAAAGGAAAAAGCTAAAGATGTAATAGAATTAGTGGGTTTGCAGGGCCTGGAAGACAGATATCCGGGGCAGTTGAGCGGCGGACAGCAGCAGAGAGTCGCTCTTGCGAGGGCTCTCATAAGAAATCCCAAAGTACTGCTTCTGGATGAACCGCTGAGCAACCTGGATGCCAAGCTCAGGGAAAAAATGAGATTTGAAATCAAGAG
>CAZIDC010000556.1:0-2456 GCA_964537885.1 uncultured Syntrophaceae bacterium
TGTTATGACCTGGCAGCCAGAAGTCGATGAGATTACCCACCGCCGGGAACTGGCTAAAAGGATGGGCGGGCCGGAAAACATCGCCCGCCACCACAAGGCCAACAAGCTCACCGTCCGGGAGCGCATCGAAAAGATTCTGGACGAGTCGAGCTTCCGGGAATACGGCGTGTTGACCGGAGCGGCCAAATACGACCGGAACGGAAACCTGATCGACTTCACTCCGGCAAACATCGTGATCGGGACCGGGCAGATCGCGGGCCGGCGAGTGGTCGTCTCGGGAGAAGATTTCACCATTCGAGGCGGCTCATCGGAAGCCACTTCTCCGGAAAAATGGCAGTGGGCGGAGAGATTGGCCCTGGAGATGCGCCTTCCCATCGTCCGGCTCGTGGACACAGCCGGAGGCAGCGTTCGCTTGTTGGAGCAGGCGGGGGCGACGAAAATTCCGGGCTATCCGAACCTGAATACGAGCCAGATGATGGGATTCGTACCCATCGCCGCCGCAGCCTTAGGGTCTGTTGCCGGGCTGGGAGCGTTCCGGGTTGTAACTTCCCACTTTTCCGTTATGGCAAAAGGGACCAGCCAGATTTTTGCCGCCGGTCCTCCGGTCGTCGAACCGGCCACGGGTGAAAAAGTAACCAAAGAGGAACTCGGGGGATCTATGATCCATGCCCATGGAAGCGGGGTGGTGGACAACGAAGCGGGAAGTGAACAGGATGCCTTCCAGCAAATCCGCCGCTTCCTCTCTTATCTACCCCAGAATGTATATCAGATCCCGCCCCGGGAGAATTCCACTGATGATCCCAACCGGAGAGAAGAAGAATTACTCACCCTCATGCCCCGGAATAAAAGAAAACCTTACAACGCCCGCAAGATCTTGAGTTTGGTCTTTGATCGGGATTCTTTGTTCGAAATCGGCCGCTATCAAGGCCGGTCATCGATCTCCATGCTGGGGCGGCTAAAGGGCTACCCGGTCGGGGTAATGGCCAACGATCCCAATTTTTTCGGGGGGGGCATGGATGCCACGGCCGCGGAAAAGGTGATCCGTTTTATCGACCTGTGCGATAGTTTCCATCTTCCCATAGTTAATTTTGTAGATCAACCCGGGGTGGTGGTCGGGACGTCGGCGGAGAAATCCGGAACCATCCGCAAGGCCGTCCGAGTCCTAACGGCCATTGAACAGAGCCGGGTCCCCTGGGTGGCTATTATTATGCGGCGGGCATTCGGGGTTGCCGGGTCGGGTTATGGCCGACAGCACGACCTGAATCTGCGGTATGCCTGGCCTTCCGGCTACTGGGGTTCTATTCCCATCGAAGGAGGAGTGGAAGCGGCCTATAAACACGAAATTGAAAAAGCGGAAAACCCGGAAGCCCGCCGCAAGGAGTTGGAAGAGCATTATCAACAATTGGTCTCTCCCTTTCGTACGGCGGAGCGTTTCGGCGTCCACGACATCATCGATCCCCGGGATACTCGGGCCCTCTTATGCGATTGGGTGGAAATGGCCTATGAGGTACTGCCCCAGCAACTGGGTCCCGTTTATCGGACGATGCGTCCTTAGACTGCGAAACGCAGTCGCCAAATGATTGGGTCGCTGGCGGGCGGAAACCCCTTTAAATGCCGCCCAAATAGTCTCTCAAGCCGGGTGGCCCTGGGTACTGGAAATGATTGCCGTAGCATGGAGGCATCCCCATGTATACTTGGAAATATCCGCCATGCTCCCCAAATATATGGCGCGGGAACATTTTGGTTGGGGACCTCTTCTCAATTATGGAGATACCATTCTTCAGGATCGCGTCCTGTTTGCAACCAACTGGCCCCTCCTGCCCATGAAAAGGACCATTGAGGAAGTGCGCGCCTTTCCTTTAAAAGAGCCTGTCAAAGAAAAATGGTTATATAGAAACGCTGCCAGGTCCCCTTTTCCTCTGTTCGTCAACAACCCCTTCTGAATATCGTCAGGAAATGAGGGGGATCTGGAGAACGATGCTTTGAAGCTTTTTGAGCAATTGGATATATCGGTCGAAATAAATCCTGGCAACCTCGGTCATGATAAAAAATCCCATATTGAGGTCCGTTTCCAGGAGGTTTCGAAACTTCTTGGCATCAATGACTAAAACCTCCGATTTCTCCAAGCACTTAGCCTCAAGAGTATATCGATCAGAACCCAGCAACGGCGATAACCCGAAAAGATCGTCTTTTTCGAGTTTGGAAACAACGATACTGAACTCCTCTGGCCTAGCTGGCAAACGCAGATGTACACTTCCTTCCAGGAGCAAATAGATTTTATCCGCCTTCTCCTCGTACTTGAAGACAAATTCATCCCGTTGAAATCTCTGCCTCTCAGAAAAACTGCTGATCTTGTCTACTGCCTCCACCCTGAGATGATGGAAGAATTCGTGCCCTTTCAGAATCGTCTGTACGCTCATGTCCGCCTCCTTTGTTTTGACGTTGGAAAAAGATTA
>CAZIDC010000557.1:0-2455 GCA_964537885.1 uncultured Syntrophaceae bacterium
ATGGTTAAGGAAGAATCCTTTGCCAAGCGGGTTGAGGCGTTGCGCAAGGCGGGGGCACAGGCATGAGTCCCTGGCGGATGATGAATAAGTGGGGTATCCCTCCTGTGGAACTCCTCTCTCTGGCCTATCGCTACTCCAAATGTCTCGCTGAAAAAGGAAAGTATGTTCCGGCGTTAGCTGTGGGGGACGGATTTGCCTTTGAAGATTAGATATTCAAGGGCCTGGCCATGGGCTCACCCTTTGGGAAGCTCATTGGAATGGCCCGTGCCCCCATTGCAGCCGCCATGGTCGGTAAGACCATCGGACGGGCCATCGAAGAGGGCCAGATCCCTGTCTACGTCGAACGCGTCGAAAATTCGCGGAACGAAATCCTTGGGACCTCAAGCCAATCTGCCCCAGTCGGTCTGCTAGTTCGCCTTTTTCTTTTTAATGGCCGTTGTTGTCAAAGCAGCAGTTAATACCCGGTAGCAAGGGCGCGGAGTAAGACTGCGCAGAAATAAATCGACATGTTCTTGCCAGTTGGTCCAATGTAAAGGATGTTTTAGAAGATGAAGATTAGAATTCTTTGTATTTGAAAAGGTGGACGGTTAAATGGCTGATCCCGAAAACCTTGCAAAATGGCCCTGAGAACTCAAGGAGGCAGACTATCCCAAGCCAGCCTCCTTGAAAATGTTTCCCACATCATTTACAAGGAGGGTCATTGGAAAGTATCCTTTTGGAGAGATGATCATGGCCAACCTCAGTTTGAAAGAATTCATTTCCGAATTGAACGCCCGTCTTGAAAAGTTCAGTCACGGCGAATTGAAAGAGATCATTCGGGGCCATGCCCTGAACCTCCCGCCACGGGAACGGGGGGAATACCTTGATCGCTTTGTCTGTCCTGAAAAGCCAAAAGGCAGTAGAAAATCGACTAAACCAACGATGATGATCTCGTAAAAAGTCGAAATTCCATAGAATTCGTCATTCCGGCGAAAGCCGGAATCCAGTTATTTCAAGATGTTCTGTCCGCCTGAGGCGGACGGCTTTCGCCGGGGGTGACGACCCAGGAGACTTTTTACGAGATTATCAATTTTTCCTAACATGCGAAAAATTTGACCCCCGTCCTTCTTCTTTTTCCTCGGGGTTTTCGTTACGTCGCCCTTCCCGCGCCTGCTTTTTGAGCTGCCGACTGGAGTTTTTGATCCAGGGTCGCAAGTCTCAGCCCTTTTCTGAGGGCCAGTTCGAGGTAAGTGGCGTCATAGGCAGAAAGGTTATATTCTCGGGCTAAGCTGCGGAGCCGTTCTATCATGTCCAGGCCAATGATCACATCTGTCTGAATGGGAAGCATTCCATAAAGTTCTCTTAATTGTATTCCATCAGCCTCTGTGAGTCGCTTGCGACGCTCTGCAAGGATCAGAGCATTGGCGACCTCATACCACCATAAGGAAGGCACCCACAGTACATCCTTTGCCGAAACTCGACTCAGAAATCGGTCCGCCTGATGGGATGTTTCATCCGGAAGGGCCCAGGCGAGAGCAATGGAGGCATCAAGGACCCAATCCATCAAAAACGGCGTCCTGCTTCGATCAATTCCCGTATCTTGATTTTTCCAGGGACGCGTCCCCGGACCTCCTGGAAGGAGGTCAAAACCTGTTTGAGGTCCCGTTTCCTCTCTTCTTTTGAGGGGGGAATCAAGCGAGCGACCTCTTTTCCACGTCGGAGGATACGAAAAGACACCCCCTTCTCTGTCTCACGGAGGAGCTCTGACAGTCGAGTTTTCGCCTCAAAAGCGCTTACCACTTCCGTATTCGCATCCATCATCTCTTCCCCCTTACAAACTAGTTTAATAAACCAGTCTTATCTTGTCAAGCGGTTTCATTGCCGGCGGTTCATTGACGTCTTAGGGAGGAGTAGTTTCGAAGATTCTATTATTTCCCTCGGACAGAAGAAGAAGTTCTAAACTTATGGAGGCCCCTAAAGTCCATTTATGAATTAGGTAAGGTGTCCCCGGAATTCGTAACAAATGAACAGGCCGGGATTACCCCCGGCCTTTTTTGCTATGCCATTTTGGGTTTATATACTTTAAAGCCAAAGTACCGGCCGATATTATTGCGGCTATTCCAGTGATCCGGAACGACGCCTTCGACAGCACAACGATCCTCGATATTCGTTATCCAAAAGCACCAAACGATTCGCAGGCCCTTGGCAGACCATCTGGAGTCAATCCGGTGAAAGTCGCGGCGCTGCCAGGAAGATGGAAAAAGCCATTAAAAAGAGGGGCATGCAAAGGTTTCTCCAGCATGTTCAACCGGCCGAGTCCGCCTTAGGCGGATTAACCACTATGTTCCCCGCCTGAGGCGGACTCGGGGAGCAAATTCTAACAATAGAATCAAGGGGCTAAGATATCATCTTAGCCCTTTTTTTATTACAATTCGCACCTGAAAACCCCGTCCTGTGGACGGGGATGAAAGGTGCG
>CAZIDC010000558.1:0-2447 GCA_964537885.1 uncultured Syntrophaceae bacterium
AAATACTACCGCCTACCCAAGCGTAACCAGCCCAAGGTGGAATGGCGATAGTTGATGCCATTCTATGGGTAGACTGGGTCACAAATGGAGTGCGCAAGGCTAAGCTTGGAACAAGAGCAAGTGATGCAAGTATCCCGAAACCTTTCTGGGGATCTCAAGCGTGTAAATCAGGGGAGCCCTATTCCCCCAGGCAAATCAGGAGGTTTTTAACATCCGAAATTCTAAACAGGTAATGGCTTATAAAAGGGAGATGGCAGTTGGACATGATACCTTAGAGATACCCGGATTGTGTTCAAAACAGATATGATTTCTTGCTTACCCTTGACCTTATCTCATATTCAGTCCTGATTTGGCGGTAGAAGCATCTTTTGCCTTGGGAAGAATCTATTTATGGAAGAAAAATATATCATGGCCTTAGATCAGGGGACAACGAGTTCCCGGGCTGTGATTTTTGATCAGCAAGGGAAAATCATTAGTATAGCAGCCAAGGAATTCAGACAGGTCTTTCCAAAGCCTGGATGGGTAGAACATGACCCTATGGAAATATGGGACACGCAAATGGAAGCTGCCCGGCAGGCTCTTGATTCCTCGAATCTTTCACCCCAACAAATCGCCGCCATCGGGGTTACCAACCAGCGGGAGACCACTTTAGTCTGGGATAAGGAGAGCGGCCGGCCTGTATATAATGCCATTGTGTGGCAGTGCCGCAGGACCGCCCCGACTTGTTCCAAAATCAAGAAGACGAAATTCGCCCAAAAGATTCGCAGGAAAACTGGATTGGTGATCGACCCCTATTTTTCAGCGACTAAGATCCAGTGGATTTTGGGCCATCAACAAACGATCCGCCGGGCAGCGGAAAGAGGGGAACTGGCTTTTGGTACAGTGGATACCTGGTTGCTGTACAATATGATGGGGAAAAAGCTCCATATCACGGATTATTCTAACGCTTCCCGCACCATGCTTTACAATATTCATACTCTTTCGTGGGATCGGGAGATCCTGGAATATTTTCATATCCCCGAACAAATCTTACCGGAGGTTAAAGCTTCCAGCGAAATCTATGGAAGTACATCTTCCGAAGCCTTTTTGGATATGGAGATCCCCGTTGCAGGAATCCTGGGAGATCAACAAGCAGCTCTTTTCGGCCAAACCTGCTTCCGCAAAGGCCTTTCCAAGAACACCTACGGAACGGGGTGCTTCTTACTGATGAACATAGGGGGAAAGCCGGTGCTTTCCAAGAAAAACCTTGTGACGACGATCGCCTGGGGAATCGGCCGGAAAATTGAATATGCTTTGGAGGGAAGCATCTTTATCGCCGGGGCTGTCGTCCAATGGCTCCGAGATGGGCTAAGGATGATTCAACAAGCCTCCGAAAGTGAAAGGTTGGCCAGGAGCATCCCATCTAACGAAGGTGTTTACTTGGTCCCGGCCTTCGTCGGCTTGGGAGCACCCTACTGGGATATGTATGCCCGAGGAGCAATTTTGGGAATTACCCGGGGAACGACGCCAGCTCATATTGCCCGGGCGGCCTTAGAGTCGATTGCCTATCAGACACGGGATGTGGTGGAATGTATGGAGGAGGATTCCGGAATAGGGCTAAAGGAATTGCGGGTTGATGGAGGGGCGGCTACCAATGAGTTTTTAATGCAATTTCAAGCCGACATTCTGGGGATTCCGGTTGTCATCCAGGAAACAACTGAGACGACCGCCTTGGGAGCCGCCTATCTGGCTGGTTTAGCCGTAGGGTTTTGGAAGGATCAACAGCAAATCGCCACAAATTACAAAATAAAGAAGAAGTTTATTCCTCGGATGAGTTCCAAACAAAGAGAATCTCTTTATCGGAAGTGGAAGATGGCCGTTGAAAGGTCAAGGGGGTGGGAACAAGAAAAATCTTAAGGGACGAAGAAAAGGGCATCAGGAACGAATCTCTATTCTTGAATATTTATCGATGGGTCATTCATGAAAAAGTTGCCCCATACAGTAATTTTTTACTAATTCCTAGCTGAAACGAAAATGCATATTTCTGCTATAGATCTTCTCTTTTCATACCGTTGAAAATATTCCGATATGATTTTCAACTATTCAATTGGAATTCATGCCCCCCCTTATCGTTGAAACCAGAATCGCTCCAGAGCAAGATTTGGTGCAGTCATTTGTGTAGATTTAATCTGGGGCTTTTCCTTGGAGTTGGCCGCAGGCGGCTGAAATGTCCGCGCCTTTGCTGGCACGGATAATTGTGGTCATTCCGCCATTCATCAAAATCTCTTGAAACTGCCTTACCTTTTCTTCGGAGGACCTTTTAAATGGGATACCTGATGCTTCATTGAGGGGGATGAGATTAACCTTTGAGGGAATCGCCTTCAGGATTTTTAGCAGTCTTTTTGCATCCTCCGGCGAATCATTTTCACCATCGAGCAGGACATATTCGAAGGTGATACGGGCTCTGG
>CAZIDC010000559.1:0-2444 GCA_964537885.1 uncultured Syntrophaceae bacterium
AAGTTGATGGTCGCTAATGGAAATTGCTAAGAGAAAAATTCTTCTTGTGGATGACAACTTAGAACTGGCTGAAATGATGGGCCTGTTTTTGGAGCACTATGGATTCCAGGTCTCCAAAGCCCCGAATGGCCAGAAAGCGATAGAAAAATTGGTAAAGGAATCGCCGGACTTAGTCCTTCTTGACCTCAACCTGCCCGACATGTTGGGGGGGAAGGTATTAAAAAGGATAAAGGAGATCAATGACGATACCGCCGTCATTATCATCACGGCCTATGGGGGAGAGCAAGTGGCCGTGGAACTCATGAAAGCCGGAGCTGAAGATTTTATTTCCAAACCCTTCGAGAACGAGGCCTTGCTAAATTCCGTAAAGGCTGTTTTAAAGATTCGCGAGGCCCGGATGGAAGATAAGCAGCAGGAGCGGTTATCCTCCCTGGACAAATTTTTTCCCTTTCTCGCCCATGAGATCCGCAATCCCCTCCACGCCATCAGCGGCGCCTTGGCGATTATTCAAAGACGTTCAAACTTGCAGGATGCAGTCATGGCCAAATCCGTTAAGATTATTCAAGAAGAAGTTCAGCACTTGAGCGGATTTGTCCAGGAATGTCTGGACTTTGTCCGGCCGGTGGCCAAGAGCCGCTTTGTCAAGGTGGATGTAAAAGAGGTTGTCGCCGTTGCGATTAATATTCTTTCCCATATCTTCGAGGATTTATCGAAGCAGATCCATATCCGCCAGGAAGCCGAACCTGGGATTCCCAAGATACTTGTCAATTACGAAGAGATCAAACAGGCTTTCTTGAATATCTTAAAAAACAGTTTTGAAGCCATGGGCGAGGGCGGGGAATTGGTCATCCAGATGCGTTTTAAAACCGAGCCCGCCCCGGGGTGGGCGGAAGTTATTTTCAGGGATAATGGTTCGGGCATTAAGAAGGAAAATCTCAGATCCCTCTTCCAGCCGTTTTTTACAACCAAACTCAGAGGAACCGGGTTGGGTTTGGCCATCTGCCGCAGAATCATTGCCGAGAGACACAATGGCAAGATTGCCATCGAGAGTGAAGAAGGGAAGGGTACAACCATTAGGATCGAGTTACCCATTTTTAAAACCGCAGGAATTTCCGGGGAGCAACATCCATGACCCCCGCCTTAATTTTAGTCGTTGATGATGAGCCCAATTCTCTTTTCGGGACCTGCGAAGTTTTAACCGACGAGGGATATCGAGTCATTCCCGCTGAAAACGGAAAAGAAGCCCTGGAAAAGCTCAAGAGTGATTCCGTGAACCTAATTATCACCGATGAGAAAATGCAAGGCCTTAGCGGGATGGAATTACTCTTGGAAGCTAAAGAAATCGAACCCCAGATACCGGTAATTCTTGTCACGGCTTACGGGTCGGTTTCGATGGCCGTCGAGGCCCTCAAACAGGGGGCCTTCTACTTCTTCGAAAAGCCCATCTTCAACAAATTAGAACAGTTTTTAACCATCATCCGCCAGGCTCTCAAAACCCAGGAAATGGAGAGAGAGCTGGACCATCTCCGGAAAGAAGTCAGTGAAAAGTATTCCTTCCCCAACATTATCGGCCAACACCCGAAAATCCTCGAAATTTTTGAAATCATCGGGAAGATAGCCAAAACGGATAAAACCGTCCTGATTCAAGGGGAAAGCGGAACGGGAAAAGACTTGATAGCCAAGACCATCCACTACAACAGCACGAGAAAAGAAAAGCCGCTGGTGACCGTAAATTGCGGGGCTTTGACCGACACCCTTTTAACCAGCGAGCTTTTCGGCCATATTAAAGGTGCTTTTACCGGTGCAATAAAAGATAAAATCGGCCGCTTCCAGATGGCCGATGAAGGAACGCTGGTCCTGGACGAAATCGGAGAAGTCCCCTCCAACCTTCAAAAAACCCTCCTGCGAGTCATCGAAGAAAAGGAATTTGAAAGGGTAGGGGAGAGTAAGTCAATGAAAGTAGATGTCCGCATCCTTTCCACTACCAACCGAGATCTCCAGGAAGAGGTTAAAAAGGGAAATTTTCGAGAAGACCTCTTTTACCGGCTGAGTATTGTTCCCATTACCATTCCCCCCTTGAGGGAACGTTCTTCAGACATCCCCCTTTTAGTCAAGCACTTCTTGAAAAAATTTCAGGAGGGTCTGGATCCCGTCCACATAGAGCCGAAAGCCCTGGAACACCTTAAGCTCTACCCCTGGTACGGGAATATCCGGGAATTGGCCAATGTTATTCAACAGATGATGATTTTTTGTACGGGAAATTCAATAACCGCCCAAGACCTTCCCCCTCGGCTATTTTTAACCGAAGAAAAAGAAACGGGTGAAAACGAAGGAGAGATCCGTTTAATGAAGCAAGTAGAGGAATTGGAGAAGAAATCGATCCTCAAAAAACTTAAAGATACCGGGTGGAATCAGGAAAAAGCCGCTAAACTTCTGGGTATCAC
>CAZIDC010000560.1:0-2426 GCA_964537885.1 uncultured Syntrophaceae bacterium
AGGATTTATAGGTTAAAGAGGATTTTCGGGATTTCATGACCTGAACCATTCCTGTAAAATTTAATAGGACGCAGATTTACGCCGATAACCGCAGGAAAAAAAGGAAATTCCCGTACAATCAAGTTATACATAGCCGAAACAGAGTAATTCTAAACAAAACCACAGGAAATATCAAACCTATAGCCCTATTTTTTTGATCGTGCTAATATTGAGAAAATCTCCCAAGGACCCAAAATGGATGGCCAAGGAAATATTTCCCCCGTTTAGCAGGCCTTCAGGCCTTAGGAATCCACTGCGCATGTCGAATCCGGATTTGGGGGTCCAGATCGATTTCCGGCCGGTTTGAAAAATCCCCGGAGGGAAAAAATGGAAGAAAGGAAGCACACCAAAAAATTTTTTAAAGAGGATCCTCCCTACCCGCCCCAACAGCGCCGCCAGCCGTTACCATCGAGCCTGCCCAAGCCACCCGAAGAAGATCCGGATGCCATAGAAAGAGTGCGCCAGATCATGGACCACCCCAGCTTCCGGCGCGCCGACCTGGATCTCGACCTGCTCAAACGGGATGAACTCCGGCCTACCCGCCTTCAGCTCGAGTTTCTGAAGCCGGAGATGATTCTCGAGGAGCACGGGGTTGGCGGCACGATCGTAGTCTTGGGGGGGACCCGGATCATTGAACCGGCCGCCGCCCGGCACAAAGTTGAGCGGGCGCGGAAAGCCCTGGAACAGCACCCCCAAATACCCGAGCTTGAACACCGTTTAGCCGTGGCTGAACGGATCTTAGCGAGTAGCTATTATTACGAAGTGGCCCGGGAATTAGGACGAATCGTGGGTAAAGCGGGGCAAGGGCCGAGGGGTTGTCGCCTCGTCATCGTTACCGGCGGCGGGCCAGGGCTTATGGAGGCCGCCAACCGGGGGGCTTACGATGTCGGGGCTAAATCCGTAGGCCTAAACATTTCGCTTCCCCAGGAACAATATCCGAATCCCTACATAACCCCTGAGCTTTGTTTCCAGTTCCGCTACTTCGGATTGCGCAAAATGCATTTTCACTTTCGGGCCAAGGCGATGGTTGCTTTTCCCGGGGGATATGGCACTCTCGACGAACTCTTTGAGACGCTTTGCCTGATTCAGACGCGCAAAATTAAGCCCGTGCCTGTAATTCTCGTTGGCGAGCAGTATTGGCGGCGGGTTTTCGATGTCGATTTTCTCGCGGCCGAAGGAACCATCGATCCGGAAGATGTCGAACTTTTCAACTTCGCCGAAACAGCCGAAGAAACCTGGGGAATCATTCATGATTGGTATGAGCAAAACGGCGAGTCCCTCTTCGCCTGACCGGTCATTCAGGCAGGCGAAAGTTTAAATCTGTTGGGACGCAGATTTTCGCAGATATATATTTTCTGTGAATCTTTTTTATTTTGTATCAGTTTAGCGGTTTGAAAAGTGGTTTTACCACCTTTGTTGAGGCCCTTACGCACCCCCTCTTTTCAAAGGGCTAACGTGTTACAATTGAGCTTCTTGAAAAAGTCCGTATTTTACCCTTCGACAGGCTCAGGGTGAACGGGCTTAGGTTGAATTTATTTAGTTTTTCCGTTCGTGGTGAGCTTGTCGAACCACAAAAAAATACTTTTGCAAGAGGCTCAATTATGTTTATTTTCGATACTCATCTACACACCAACTACTATTCCAGTTGCTCCGACATCGATCCGGAAGAGCTGATCCGGCGGGCGGCCGAGATTCATCTCGACGGCATCGCCATCACCGACCACGGCATTCGCTGGCCCGATGAAAAGTTTGATGATCTTCGAAGGCTGGCCGATCCCTATGGCCTTATTCTTATCAACGGGCAGGAAGTCCAAACTTACAGCCCCCAAAACGAGAGGGAGGGAGAATTCCTGGTATTTGGCCCCAAAAAAAGCTTCGGATCGGATTTTTCAGCGCGGGAGCTTGCGGCAAGAGTCCACGGCGAGGGGGGTATCCTTATTGCCGCCCACCCCTATAAATTGTCTCGCCTCGGGGGAAACCGTTATTACGGAGCGGGGGATCGGGTGTATGAACTTGACCTCGACGCAATCGAATTCCACCACCCCCACCATGATAAAGAAGCCTTGGGTAAGGTCCAAGAAGCAATGCAAAAGCTCGGCCTGCCGGGAACAGGCGGCAGCGATGCTCATCAACTCCAAGAAATCGGCTCTTGCGTAACCCTTTTCGCCAATGAAGTCGGGAACGAAGAAGATTTCATCCGCGAGATCCGGGCTGGAAATATCCAGGCCAAAGAAAACAGGCGATAGGTTGTTGGTTATTGACCGGGGGGGAAGAGGAAGGGGGATAAAGGGTTTATTTTCATCGAAGCATTCTCAGTAATTCCATTAGGGGGAGGGTGTTGATCACATCCTTGGCTTCCACCCATCCGCGGCGGGCGGTGAAGACGC
>CAZIDC010000561.1:0-2423 GCA_964537885.1 uncultured Syntrophaceae bacterium
TCTTCAGGGAATATCAACCAGCCAGGTCAGCTCCTTTCTACGTCAACGATCACTGTCTGATCTGAACGGATTGGAAAAAACGATGAAGATGAAATACCTTTGGTTTCTATTCCTGGCGGTCGGCCTTGCCTTCTGGAGAGCCGGATGTTCCCTCAAATCGGATAATTCGGATAGTTCGGACAACACAGACACCGATGATACCGAGCAGACGGCCAGCGATGTTCTTTCATCAGATCCTCTTTCCTAGTGGGTCCAGAGGTTATCAAGGGACTTGGGGGCGAGTCAAGAGAATCTGGCGTCCTCCCCTGCCCACGCCACTGTGGCACCTATTTGCATTCAACAATGCAAATAATGCAGACAATACAAAACTTCCATCTTTTAAATATAGTTATTTGGTTTTTAGGGTCCGCTGGTAGCAGGCGCATTTTCTCCTCGATTATCCCATCTCGCTATCGTGAGGAAGCATAAATCTGGGCTGAGGAGATGTCAAGGATGCCTGGAAAGCATGAGGATGTCGACTGGACGCCGTAGGCAGTACCCGAAAAGCCAGAAATACCCCAGACCTGTGCTCCCGGACAGAAGGAAAATTATGAAAAATATTCGGCTGATGACTCGGCAGCCATCAGGATTTCCTGATAGGCCAAGTGAGCCGGGGGCGGCTTGTCTGCGACGAAGGTTAGCTTGAGGTGGTCGATGATGCGGTCCACCACGGCATAGTCGGTGAGGAAAGAGATGAAAGTTTGGCATTGGCGTAGAGACCATAATATCGCACCGTGACCTGGCCCTTGTCAGGGATATGGGAAGTCGTCCGGGCGATGAACTCCAGATAGTCCATCCACTCCGCCCTCCGTCACCAGGAAATGGAGGTGCGGGTGGACATTTATCCGGTCCCCAAATGTCTGAATGGCCGCAATCACTCCGGGCACGAGCTCGCTGCCGGCTAAAACCTCGAAATAACAGGTCAAGGACCGGAGAGCGCAGCGGCAGAGCTCGCCCAGAAGCCGGCGGTTGTATTTAAAGAAGATGCGTAGCATCTTAGGGATGGTGAAGACGACCTGGCGGTGGGGGACATCCAGAAGGAGTGTCTCCCTCATCCAATCGCCCCACTGTTCAAGCCGCTTGGCGTGGCCAGAGGGACAGAACCCCCGGGTGCGGCAGGAGAACATCAGGAGGTGTTCCGCATGGCAGTCCGGACAGCGGATGCGGGCGAACCCGCAGCGCGGATTGCCGCAGTCGAGGTAGCGCTCGACCACCTCCTTGACGATCGGCCGAAAGAAGCCGTACTCCTTCTCGAAGCGGCCCTCATATGCTTTCAGGAACCGATCGAAGTAATGACCCCGGAATGAGACCCCAGATTAGGTCTTGTCGTTATGTCCCACAGTTATAACTACATTTCCCGTTTTTTGCCCAGCTTCGACATACCGATAAGCCTCGACGATTTGTTCGAGCGGATAGCGTCTGTCAATAACCGCTCTATACTTTCCAGCCTCGATGAGCTCTTTAAAAAAAGCCACGTCTTGTTTATGGTCTTTGGGAATCGGAAACAGAACTTTTTTGCTGCCGAATATCCTGGTCCACAGGACTAAGAATGGATTCTGGGCTAAGAAACCCAGGTCGGTTGAAAAATAAGCCCCGCTTTTCTTCATCAGTTTTTTACAGCGGAAAAACGAAGTCTTGCCGACCGCATCAAAAACAACCTTATACGTTTGGCCGTTCTTGGTAAAATCGTCTTTTGTGTAATCAATAACTTCATCGGCTCCCAGGGATTTTACTAGTTCCAAATTCTTGGTATTGCACACGGCTGTAACCTCTGCCCCAAAATACTTGGCCAGCTGGACAGCCGCAGTACCTATGGATCCGGAGGCTCCATAGATAAGAATTTTATCTCCCTTTTGAAGGCTTACTTTTCTGATATAGGTGAACGCTAGCATCGCCCCATCACAGACAGCGGCCGCTTCTTCGTAGTTCATGTTGGCTGGCATCGTCTCAATTGAAGCTTCTTCAGATAGGCATATGTACTCGGCATGGGCGCCAAATCTATTGCCGGTTAACCCAAAAACCTGGTCGCCCTTTTTGAATAGTCTGACACGTTTGCCGACTTCTTCAACTTCTCCCGCCAGCTCACTCCCTAGTATCGTTCTTTTGGGCTTAAAGACGCCATTCATCAACCTGATAATAAGCGGATATTCAGGTTTTCGGAATCCGCAGTCCGTCCGGTTTACCGTCGTCGCATGTATTTTTATTAGTACCTCATTGTCCGCGGGAGTAGGTTTTTCTACCTCTTTGAGTTGAAGAACATCCGGCGGTCCGTATTTTGTGTAGACAATCGCTTTCATGAGGCGCCTCCTAGTTTACCTTGATCCGTTCATTTTGATTGTAGTTCACCGATTTTGCCATACGCCATCGAGGGGGATGCTAAATCG
>CAZIDC010000562.1:0-2414 GCA_964537885.1 uncultured Syntrophaceae bacterium
TATATAGCCTTGCATAAATAAAGCGACATATGGTATCATGGTATCTGAGGGGGAGATGCCATGAAGGCCAAAAGAATACATGGAACTAAAAGGACAATCCAAAGGCTCATCCGATTGTGTAAACAGGCAGCCCAGGAAGGGGCCTATCGTGTGGCACGGAGACTTCATGCCGTGGTCCTCAATATGGAGGGGCGAGCAGCTCCTGAAATTGCCAGTGTCCTCAAAGTGCACCGATCCAAGGTTTCTCTCTGGCTGCACCATTGGCAACAGCACGGTATGGAAGGGATTTTGGAGGGACAGCGGTGCGGTCGTCCTACCCAACTGTCGGATCAACAACTGCAAACGCTGGCAGACATCCTGGATAGTGGCCCTGTGGCCTACGGATTTCATTCGGGTGTTTGGACTTGTCCCATGGTCTCCAGAGTCATTGAAGAGGAATTCTCGGTCACTTACCATCCGGCCCATGTTTCGCGCATCCTTCACCAACTTGAATTCTCCGTTCAGCGCCCCCGAAAGATTCTGGCCCGTGCGGATAAACACGCCCAATCTCGGTGGATCCGGTATCGTTACCCGGACATTAAAAAAAAGCCAAAAGCCAAGGGGCTGCCCTCCTCTTCGAGGACGAAGCTTCTTTCCGGCAGGACCCCACCCTCTACCAAACATGGGCCAGAGTAGGATGCCAACCCGAAATTCCCACCACCGGGCAGAGGAAGTCTTTAAAAGTCTTTGGCACGATCGAGCTCTATGCGGCCCGTTTCCTTTACCATTTTCAACAAGTCTTCAATGCTTCGACCTATATCGTCTACCTGGAGAGGCTGGTTCGAAGCTACTTTCCCCGCAAAATCTATCTCATCCAGGACAACGCCTCCTATCACAAGGACGGGGAGGTTTGGGATTGGTTTTCTGGACATCGCAGAAACATCGAGGTTCACAATCTCCCGACCTACTCGCCAGAACTCAATGCGTTAGAAAGAATCTGGCATTATACGCGGGTGGATGCCACGCACAATCGTTACTTCGCGACTCTCGAGGAACTATATTCATCCCTAACTTCAACTTTCCGGAGTATCCAGAAAGCTCCGTTTCAGGTCCAAGGTTTCTTGCATCCCTTTCAATAATATCTAATGTCGCCTTATTTATGCAATGCTATATAACGGTGATCTTCTGAGGTCGTTTTACTATTCTATAATTACAATATCGTAGAGGTATGAGGTATGTCGAACTCTTAAACCGACTGGCCCGAGGGAATCTTAGCTTAGCCGTAGTGTGGGAAGGGGCTCCTCAAAAGGAGCCTCCTCCCAGCTTCCTCCTCCTAATAAGTTGGCTCCAAAGTTTTCCCCTCACTTCCCGCGTAGCCTGATGGCTTACTATCTGCTATATAGTCGCTGGTTCCAACAACTCCAAAAAGTCACGGTATGATTTTCAAATATTCAATTCAATTGAGTTGTCCAAAGAAAATGTGGAAATTCGATTACTCCAGAGGTGCCATAATTGAATAGGGAAGGCCGGGTCTTTCGGTATGGCTACTGCCCGCCTTCGCAGAAGGCCACAATCTTCCAGTGGATGAATACGAAAAGGGTAACTCTCTGAAGCTTCAAGGGTAGAGGATCCTGCTTCAGCGGGTTCCGCCCGCAGAAGCAGTGCGGCGATTGTCTTATCTGCCTGTCACGCCGCGCAGGCGCTGGCGCTGCGGGTAAGATCACCATGCCTTTCCCCCGGGATATACTCCAGGATGTCAAACCCTGTAGTGAGCATCGTCGAACTACCTGCGTGACACTTCCAACACTCGCTTCGGTCCGGCGCGTTTATCGCTCCCCAATCGCTGCGCGTCGCGGTTTTCACCTCCCAAGCGTCCTCGGGAACAGAGACTCGTTCGAGACTCAGAGGCCGCGGAGGAATTGGGTTATTTCTGGAGATTCGGGAGCTTGACACGGTTGGCCCCTTAAGGGTATAAGTGACCAGGGTTGTCCGGCGGTCGGCAAAAGGGCGAAATCGTTGTCACGCCATTAAAAGAAGTCCGAGACACTTCAGGAGGTGCTCATGCAAACCGAACTGGTCACATTTTCTGCGGCAGACGGGTATCTGCTCGACGGACTGGTCTACACGCCCGACGCGGGTTCCAGCGGGAAGGCCGCGTTGCTGGTGCATGGGAAGACGATGAATTTCTACACCGGCCCCGGTCGCATTCTGCCTCCGCACTTGACCGCGCTCGGCTGGACCTGCCTGGCCATGAACCGCCGGGGGCACGACCTTGGCGGCGCCCGGAACGCCCATTCCAGCTACGGCGGGGCCTGGGAGCGCTTCATCGACAGCCAGCTCGACATCGGCGGGGGTGTGGCGGAGTTGCGGCGTCGCGGCTTGCGGACGATGGTGCTGATCGGCCATAGTTTCGGTGCGATCGCTTCAGCGGCTTA
>CAZIDC010000563.1:0-2401 GCA_964537885.1 uncultured Syntrophaceae bacterium
TTAAAACGCTCTTTCGGAGTCTCGGAAAGATGGAGGCCGACATCGACGTCGTGAAAAGGCTCTCCTTCCTCAAATGAGCCAAATATATAGGCAAACGCCACCTCTCTACGGTTTTTCAAAATGCCGGTGATGCGCGCGATGAGCCTTTCTCTTTCCTCGGGAGGCAAATGGTAGATTTTCGGCTTCATGGGTCCAGCCATCATTCAGGCCAGGAAAAAGATAATTGCTTAGGGGCAGAAAAATCGTATGGCTAAAATCCTCATCGAATTACTGGCGCGCCCAGGGTGATTCGAACACCCGACCTACGGATTCGTAGTCCGGCGCTCTATCCAGCTGAGCTATGGGCGCGCGGATTCTTTTAATAAAATAGCAGGTAGGCTTCCCTTTGTCAAACCCAGAACGACAAGAGCCGAGGGGCCAAGATCCATGGGGCCAAGGGCGGAAAAGCCCACCGCGCCAGGAGGAAAGATAAAAAGCTTGCCGTGTCATGGAAGGGCCGAAAACCACTGCCAGGAGGGCGCCACAAGGACTTGCTGGTCGACGTTGGATAGTTTGCGATAGCCTCCGCTTCGATTGGTCAGTTGGACGGCGGGCACTTTCAAGATTGTCTGGAATTTTAAGAGAACCGGGGACGGCTGGTCTTCAGAAAGCTTGGTTTCTATCAGGAGAAAGGGCTTATCTTCATCAGCTATGAGGAAATCAACCTCCTGCTGCTCTTTGTTCTTGATGAAATGGAGGGAAAACATTCCCCATCCCATCTCGGTCCAAAGGGAAACAGCCCGGTGAAGTTCCAGCGCGACCATGTTTTCGAATCGAGCCGCGGGATCTTTGATGCGGGGAATGTCCCAGAGGTAGATCTTGCGCTCCTTTTGGATCGCCCGCGAAATTTTCCTACTCCAGGGCGTCACGCTGAAGATCAGAAAAAAGCGCTCGAATGCCGAGAGCCAATTATGGACCGTGTTGTAAGATACTTTGAGGGTGCTGCTCAGCGAAGGGACGGAAAGGGGCGCGCCCACTTTCGAAGGCAACAGGTGGTAGAGCGTTTCAAGATCGCCGATCGTCCGGATATTGGTCAAATCCCGGATGTCTTCCCGAACCAAATGCTGCGAGTAGGAATTGGACCAACGCCGGTAGGATGTTTCCTTAGTTGTGAGAAAGGGCTCAGGAAAACCGCTGAATTGTTCGAGAGCGGACCAGATCTCCTTCCTTTCGTCATTTTTTTCGAACTGAATTTCTAAGGGACGCATCCTGAAGTCTTCAAACGCCCGCCCTCCGTCGGCCAACTCCGCCAACGTAAACGGCCATAAGTGAAAGATATAATATCGTCCGGCCAGGGAGTCTCCCCCTTTCCGATAGACATCCAATCGCCCGCTTCCGCTGACCAGAAACTGGAATTCCTCGTGAAAACGATCGTAAACTCCTTTCAGGTAGTTTTTCCATTCGCGGTATTTATGGATTTCATCAAAAATGATGAATGGCGCCGTAGGGTCATGGCGTTCGATTTCCTGAAAGAAAAACGGGTTTTCCAGCAGGCGGGTTCGATCTTCGGGATTATCCCAGTTCACGTAGAGGCGGTTGGCAAATCTTTCAGAAATCATCCGGGCCAGGGTCGTTTTCCCGCTCTGGCGGGGGCCGGCCAAGAAAATCATGGCCTTTTCCGCGGACAGATCTTGCCAGGCTCTAAGATACAAGGGGCGGGATTTCATGCTGGCATTATTTCATGCTACTGAAAAATAGTCAAGACCATTTTTCAGTAGCCTTAAAAATAGTCGCCTGACGGGGGGAGATCTATCGCGTCAGCAGCACAAGGGCAATACAGGCGAAAATTAGGCCCAGGACTTTGGAGAGGGTTACGGCTTCGTTTAAAAAAATAAACCCAAGAACGGCCGGGATGATCAGGTTTAAACTGAAGATGGGGATGACCACGGAAAGCGGCCCGCGGGCGATGGCCGTATAGTACAACACCATGATCCCGGACCACCAGACACCGATCAGGCAGCCGTAAAGAACGTACTTATTCCAGACGAGCGGAACTTTGGCGTATCCCAGGTAGAAGAGTAATCCCACCACCCCGATGCCGAATTTAGTGACCAGCAGTAAAGCCGGGTGCAGGTTTTGGCTGACCAGCTTAACGGCAAAGGTGTTGAAGCCGATGAGAACCATGGAAAGCAGCGTCATCGTCAGGTAATCCATTCCTCCCGCTCCTTTGGTGAATCTCCCTGATCCAGAAAAAAATAGGCCAGGCCATTGCCCAGGATTAAATCAGTGGCGGTTGTTAATGCAGATGCTTCTAATTTATGGTTTTGAGCTACGGGTTAGAAGTTATGAGCCAATGGTAAAATTTGCTCCGCAAATTTTCTGGCGGAGAGAGCGGGATTCGAACCCGCGGTACACCTTTCGG
>CAZIDC010000564.1:0-2399 GCA_964537885.1 uncultured Syntrophaceae bacterium
CACTGCGCCGGCCTGCTATGAGGATTGGCGCATCGTTGCGGTAACGAAACCCGCACCAATTAGGGCAGTTCCCCCGCAGCGATTAAACCAACGATGGGCCTTTGTATTCTGCATCCTCTCCCGAAGATGACCTGCAAAGAGAGCATAGAGGGTGGCATTCACCGCTCCAAGGAATAGAAACGTTCCGCCCAATACAAGTAGCTGGGGAAGGGCTTGTCCTGAAGGCGTTACAAACTGGGGCAGAAAAGCAATAAAAAAAACTATGCTCTTTGGGTTCAGGGCCGTTACGACAAAAAGATTGGTTAGTAAAGACCTGCTGGAATAGGCTTTAGCCGCAAGGCTGGATGCTTCCATTTTTGGTTCTGTTCGCCAGAGTTTAACGCCCAGGTAGATCAGATAGAATGCCCCCAGCAGTTTCAACGCGGCAAAGAGTGTGGCCGAGAGGGCCAAAATGGCGCCAAGCCCGAGAAGAGAACACGTCATGGCCGTAAGGTCCCCAAGCGTGACGCCAAGGACGAGCGCGATGACCGCCCTGCGACCGTGCGCCAGAGAATGACTGATCACTGTAATGATGGTTGGGCCAGGTATAATCAAAACTATTCCTGCGGCAACTGAAAAAGCTATCCAGGTCTGAAAGGTCATGAGTTACCTCGTGTAAGGTCTAACGGGATAAGCCAGCGGCAATGCTTGCAACTAAGTAGATCATATAGAAAAATAATTGCCAGATCAAGGGAAAATGAAATATGGCAAGAGGCGCCCTTTACCGGCGTAAATATCCCAACATGGCGATGAAGTGAAGGAAGAGCTTCCCTTGTCTTGACTCCCCCCGCATTTTTATTTACACTCGATTTATGTCTATCCTCTTAAGAAACGTGGTCTTGTCCCTCGAGGAAGAGGAGAGCCTTCTACAAGGGAAAGTCGCGGACGCGCTGCAAATTCCCCCCGAAACCATTGAGAAGTTCCGGATTGTAAAAAAATCCCTGGACGCCCGGAAGAAAAGACAGATCCATTTTGTTTATACCCTTGCTATCTCCCTGCCCTTAGACATAGAAAAAAAAATTCTCGCTCAGCCTCCTCCTGCGCTGCCAATCGAAAAACTGGAAGAGCCATCCCCATTCCCTCCCGCGGTCATCAAGAAAAAGCCGCTTCACCGCCCCGTGATCGTGGGAACCGGGCCGGCCGGCCTCTTCGCCGCCATGCAGCTTGCCGCAAGCGGTTGGTCCCCCCTCATTATTGAGCGGGGAAAAGAAGTTCCCGAAAGAGTGCGGGACGTCGAGCAATTCTGGAATGAGGGCGCCCTAAATCCGGAAAGCAACGTTCAATTCGGGGAAGGAGGCGCAGGCACCTTTTCCGATGGAAAGCTTTACACCCGTCTTAAGGATCCCCGGACGGCTTTCATCCTGGAGACCTTTTCCCGGTTCGGCGCCCACGAGGAGATTCAATATCTGCAAAAACCCCACATCGGAACGGACCGGCTGCGGCGGATCATTCTGGCCATGCGCGAATATTTATTGGGGAAGGGCGTAGAATATAAATTTCAGACGCGTCTTACCGGTCTGGAAATCCGCCGGGGGAGCCTCCAGGGAATCATCCTGAACGATTCCGATCGGATCGCCTGTTCTGCCCTCCTTCTGGCTATCGGGAATGGGGCGCGCGACACCTTTCAAATGCTCAGCCGCTCCGGGTTGGCAATCGAGCCCAAGCCCTTGGCCATCGGCCTGCGGGTGGAGCACCCTCAGAAACTGGTCGATCGCATTCAATATGGCCCATCAGCCGGCCATCCCCGCCTGGACCCGGCCGAATATCAATTAACCTACCGCAGTTCCCATGACCGCGGGGTTTATTCCTTTTGCATGTGTCCGGGGGGATTCGTGATCGGAGCTACTTCGGAAAAAGGACAGATCATCACCAACGGCATGAGCCATTATCAGCGCAATTCTCCCTGGGCCAACAGCGCTCTGGTCGTGAGCGTGGGTCCCCGGGATTTTCCCTCGCCAACCCCTCTTGCCGGGGTTGAATTCCAACGAATTTGGGGAGAGAAGGCCTTCCTCGCCGGGGGGGGAGATTTCAAGGCTCCGGTCCAAAGACTCGTCGATTTTCTCGACGGGCGGGACCCGGGGCCAGTCCGGAAAACGAGCTTCAAGCCCGGGGTCACTCCCGCTCGCCTAACAGATTGTCTCCCCGCGGTTGTCGCTGAGGATTTGCGGGAGGCCCTCCCCGTCTTCAACCGCAAAATGCCGGGATTCTGTTCCCAGGATGCGGTCTTGATCGGGATCGAAACGCGAACCTCTTCGCCCGTCCGCATGGTCCGGGGGGAAGACTTCCAGTCCGCGACCATCCGGGGCCTTTACCCCTGTGGCGAGGGGGCCGGGTACGCCGGGGGAATCATCAGCTCCGCC
>CAZIDC010000565.1:0-2396 GCA_964537885.1 uncultured Syntrophaceae bacterium
TAATTTTGACAACCCCTCAGCCATAGAAAGAAAGTTGTCTGCACCCCCTCACCCTTCCCCTCTCCCCCGCTTACGGGGGAGAGGGCGGGGGTGAGGGGGTGAAAGGTTTTCAATGGAACCCTGGAAACGCACTCTTTATACCCTTTGGGGAGCGGAGTTTTTGGCCGCCCTGGGTATATCCCTGATCATTCCCTTCCTTCCTTTTTACATCCGTGAGCTCGGAGTCAGCGAGCTGAGCGAAGTAAAACGCTGGAGCGGGTTTATTTATGCCGCTCCTTTCCTCGTGGCCACTTTTAGTACCCCGCTCTGGGGCTGGCTCGGCGACCGCTACGGCCGGAAGGCTATGCTCCTTCGAGCCCTATTCGGATTCGCCCTCACCAGCATCCTGATGGCCTTTGCCCAGACCGTGCAACAGCTCTTTATTCTTCGCCTGATCCAGGGGGGCGTTTCCGGTTTTATCGCCGCTACGTTGACCATCGCGGCCACAACGACGCCACGGGAGCACATGGGGTATGCCATGGGGGTCCTTCAAACCTCTCTGACCACAGGAATGATCATCGGCCCCTTTGTCGGCGGTCTCCTGGCCGACCAGATCGGCTACCGGAACATTTTCTTTATCACCGGGGTTTTTGGTTTGATGGCTGGGGCTCTCGTCCTCTGGCTGGTCCAGGAAAAGGATCCATCCCGGGATAAAAGGTGGGCCGGTGGATGGACCTCCAACTTTAGATTCGTATTCACGTCCTCCACCCTTTTGACGATCTTCGCCGGAAGTGTGGTTGTTCAATTTGCGATCATGTCCGTTCAGCCCGTGCTTTCCCTTTTTGTTGAATCCCTGGGGCCGGGGTCGGAGCATCTGGCCACCATTGCCGGCGGAGTATTCGCCGTAGCTGGTTTGGCCAGCCTTCTCTCTGCTCCTTTCTGGGGAAAAAATGGAGACCGAATGGGGTACAAACGGGTGCTTTCCATCACCCTGCTGGGAGGCGGAATCACCTTTTTCCCCCAGGCCTTTGTCAACCGGATCTACCAGCTTTTCCTTCTGCGTTTTGTTCACGGCCTCTTCGGCGGCGGCATTCTCCCCGCCTTAAATACCCTTACGACCCTCAACGTTCCCGAAGAACGCCGCGGGGGTGTCCTGGGAATCGCCCGCAGCGGGCTTTTGATCGGCAGCGTCCTCGGCCCTATCTCCGGAGGATACCTGGCCGCCTCCCTTGGAATTCGTTCGGTGTTCATCCTCGCCGGAATTTTTATGATTGCCGTCGTCTTCAGCGCCGGCCGGCTGATCAAGGAACCACGGCATTAATGAAGCGTAAGGCGTGAGGCGGTAGGCGCAAGGGGGAAATAACCCGAGGCTCTTGCAAAAGTATTTTTTTGTGGTTCGACAAGCTTGTCCTGAGCGAACCGTTCACCCTTCGAGAACCTCAGGGCGAACGGTGAGTCGAAGGGCTCACCACGAACGGAAAAACTAAATAATTTCAACCTAAGCCCGTTCACCCTGAGCTGTGAGCCTGTCGAACAGTCGAAGGGTAAATTACGGACTTTTGCAAGAAGCTCACTCAATTGCCTATAATTTGCTTTTTTCAACTTTAATCACTTTAGCTCACTTTAATCACTTGGCTTGAAACCTATTTCTTTTTCTGCAAACCCTCTTCAAAAAGTTTGAGGTATTTTGACCGAAGGACGGAGTCATCGAGATCCAACGCCCCCCAGATGTATCTCCCTTTCCAAAAAAAATCCATTTCTCCATGATAGGGATCTTTCAGGGTGAAACGGCCTTCGGCGAGCTTAATCTGGGAACTACCAGTGCGTTGTAAATAGGTTCGAAGCATATTCCGGCAGTCTTTTTGCTCAGCACCTTCGATGACAAATAGTTTAAACTTCTTTCCGGAAAGGTCATAATCGGCCGTAAAGGCCGAATGTAAATACGAATACCCCAGGAAGTTTTGGGCAATAAATTTTTCGGAATTATCTTTTTTCCCCTCTCGGGGGAAGGAGGATAAAATAGAGGGCAAGGATTTCCTTCCTTCCAAATTTCCTTCAACTTTTTTGGCAAAAGCGATTAAAACCTTATCTTCCTCCGGCCCGATATCGAGGCCGTTTATTTTTACATAGTAGCTACCTTTTAAAAAATTAAGGATTCCTTTTTCATTATAGGCCTGCGTCCCGATATTCAAGTAATGGGCGCCGTTGAGGCGTTCCTGGCTATAGATGCCGAAAGCATGGTTGGGAGTTTTGTGGCGGTAGATTTCAACAGTAACCGCGGCCTTCTGATCGCCCTGGTATTCGGCTACCATTAACTCCTGAAAATCGTATTTCAAGTAGAGATCGGCCCCTCCGTTAATGTAGTCGTAAAGATTTTTAGGTGCAAAAGTCTGGATTTCCCCGGACTGTCTCCATCC
>CAZIDC010000566.1:0-2390 GCA_964537885.1 uncultured Syntrophaceae bacterium
TAATTCTTCTTGCCACTGCATGGAGGATACCACAAATCGCGGGGCATCGGGGTCGGACCGGATTAAATAATGGATATTGAACAAGAACACCAACAAAAAGGGTTATTTTTTAACTCTGATTTTTAAATCCAAAATCATGATCTTAAGATAGGCCGTTATGCATGAAGTCCCGCTTCCTCAAACCACCTCCGGATATTGGTCCAAATTCCCGTGAAGGAGATCGATGTTTTTCGACCATATTTTTGGGAGAGCAATTTATGAAAATCAAAGAGATCCGGGTCGCTTTGTATAAAATTCCCTTAGAGGTTGCGCTTTCGGATTCCACGCATGGGGAAATGCCCTTCTTCGAATTAATTGCGGTTAGGATCAAGGACGAGGACGGTTTGGAAGGGGTGGGATACACCTACTCTGTGGGGGTTGGCGGACGGGCTATCTACAGCCTGGTGGAGGATGACCTCAAGCCGATCTTGATGAACCAAGACTCTTCCCGCATCGAGCACCTCTGGCAGAAGATGTGGTGGCGGCTGCATTTTTCAGGCAGGGGAGGACATGCCTCATTTGCCATCGCGGCCGTGGACATTGCCCTTTGGGACCTCGCCGGGAAAAGGGCGAAACTCCCATGGTGGAGGCTTTTTGGAGGAAACAACCCGCGAGTAAAGGTTTATGCCGGAGGGGTAGATCTCTATTTCACGATAGATCAGCTCAAAGAACAAGCGATGGGATTCTTGACCAAGGGTTTCCGCGCGATCAAAATGAAGGTCGGCCGGCCCCGCCTGTCCGAGGATGTTGCCCGGGTCAAAGCCATCCGCGAACTCCTTGGACCTGACATGCCCCTCATGGTGGACGCAAATATGGGCTGGACCGCGGAGCAAGCGATTCAGGCGACAAAGGCTTTCGCAGACTACGGGGTTTATTGGCTCGAAGAGCCGACGATCCCGGATGATCTCGCCGGCCATATCAAAATCATGGCCGGAGGGACTCTGCCCATTGCGACTGGAGAGAACTTCCACACGCTGTACGAATTTCAGAATTTCATAACCGCCGGGGCGGTTTCCTTCCCCGAACCGGATCTGGCGACCTGCGGCGGGGTCAGCGTCTGGATGAAGGTGGCCCGGCTCGCCGAGGCACACAACCTCCCGATAACAACCCATGGCGTCCATGACCTACACGTGCATCTGCTCGCCGCGATTCCCAATGCCTCCTATCTGGAAGCGCACGGGTTCGGATTGGAAAATTATATGGCCAACCCGATGCGCATTACGGACGGGGAGACCATAGCCCCGGAGCGCCCGGGCCACGGAGTTGAGCTGGATTGGGAGAGGCTAAAACAGCAAAAAATATTGTGATCGGAGTTTTTTCCCCGCAGGGGACGTGGATTCACACCGTAGATCTTTCAGACAAAATTCCTCACCCACCATTGCCTTTTTGGCATACCAGCCTTTGCCGCCAATTCGTTAACAAAATATTTTCTCTGTTGACGATAATAAACAAATTGTTTATTATAGCTTTATGATCAAGTCGTTCCGTTGCCGCGAAACGAGGAAGATATTCCATCGGCTATTTTCTCGAAAATTTCCCCAAGAGATTCAACAGCGAGCCTTTATGAAACTTAATGCCATTGACGCGGCAACTCATCTTGAAGATTTGGCTTTACCGCCATCAAACCGACTTGAGAATTTGAAAGGGGAACGCAAAGGGCAATGGAGCATCCGCATTAACGATCAATGGCGTATTTGTTTTGAATGGCATAACGGCAATGCAGAACAGGTAGAAATCGTCGATTATCATTGAGGAGGGTCGCGGTTATGAAAAAGAAGCGCATCGCACCAGTGCACCCTGGTGTTTATCTAAGAGAGTTGCTTGACGAATTGGGAATATCACAGTACCGGCTGGCCATGGAGTTGGGGGTGCCCGCTATGCGCATCAATCACGTTGTAAATGGCAAACGTCCGGTGACAGCGGAGCTTGCCTTGCGTCTCGGACGTTATTTCGGGCAAAACCCGCGTTATTGGATAAACCTGCAAAGTCGCTATGATATGGATGTGGCCGAAGATGCATTGGCCGAAAAAGTTGCGCGCGAAGTGCACCCCTTGGTGGCCGCTGTTTGATTCAATAAGAACAATCAACGCCATTTTCCTAAAACGAAATAATGCGTAAGCCTCCCGAAAAGCCTACCTCTCTGCGCCCTAATGGAATTACCATTACCCTTCCTAAGCCCACCCTCATTATCGATAGCATGGAACAAAAGCCATATTCCTTCAAGGCCTTCCGCAAATGGTTTGCTGCAATAGAACGACGAAAACTGGCTGCAGGAGATTATTCGATTGCCGGATTTGAAGACAGGGTGGCGGTCGAGAGGAAATCTTTGCAGGATCTTTTTAATTGCTGTT
>CAZIDC010000567.1:0-2383 GCA_964537885.1 uncultured Syntrophaceae bacterium
TAAACGGCGCGTGGCAGCTTCATCCTCAAAATATTCACGAGACGAGGTGAGGATGGGTAACGTATTTAGATTAATCGTCGCGCTCTTATTTGAGTTCTCGACACAAATCTGAGGCGGATCAAGGTTTCTGCCCCATGTAATGCTAAATCAATTCACAATCGAGAGAGATCTCATTGCCGTGCGCGTTGCCTTTCATGTTTCGGACCGGGTCAGCGGCCGAGCAGGATCAAGACGCCGGCGGCGATGGCCAGAACCTCCATGATCACTGGAAATCCGCTAAAGTTCAATTTGAGCAACGGGATCAGTCCGGTCAGGATGAGCCAGATGCCCAACAAGAGCATTCCCAGACCTTTGATCAGCTTGATTTTGGCCATATTCTTACTCCTTTAAAAAAGCACTTAATGCCCTGCGGACGCCCTTCGTCCTCCTTTTTAAAGGTTTATCACGCCACAATGGCCTTGGCAAGCGAGCCTTTTCGGTGTGGGCTAACCTCAGCCCAAAGCGTGGGGAGACCGAAAGCCGGACAGTTTTGAGGACCACCGGGCTGGCGAGGATCAAGGGCCTTTCCGGGACAGACCAATTAAGTTCGGCGGTTAACAAGGTCTGTTAACGATACAGGATCGGATTTCAGGCAATTTCGGCAGTCCAATCGACTTCCCGGATGCATCGTCCCGGCCCCAAGCCCGCCTTGACACCCCTCTCGCGACGAGCTAATATCTTTCATGATCGGAAGGAGGCAAAATCGCTATGATGGCGCACACGGGCATTACCGCCGAAAACCAAATTCTTGTGTTTTCGTTCGTATCCGTTTTGGCAATGTCTACTAAGAGAGGTTGAAAATGGGCGAGATCATCGACAAGAACAAAGGCAAGATCAAGCAAGCGGTAGGGGACTTGACCGGCAACAAGAAGCTCAAGCGAGAGGGCGCGAGGGATGAACTCAAGGGCCGAGTCAAGGGCGTAGTCAAGGATGTGAAGCGCACGGTCAAAGGTGCCGCGAAGTAACAATGGCCACAGGGTCCGGAAGAATTCGAAACTGATACGGATATTCGACAGAGCAAAAGGAGGTAACTACCAGGCGGCCGGAGCTGCTTAATTAAACCAACCTTTCCGCTTGAAGTACCACAACTCAACCACGGCAATAACGACCATCAAGACGATAACGATTGTGAACCCGAATGGGAACTTTGAGCCAGGTAGCCCACCGACGTTCATCCCCAGTAGTCCTGCGATCAGACCAAGAGGCAGGGTAATTGCCGAGACAATCGTAAGGATCCGCAAGCGCTTTTCCACCCGATCGCTGCTCGCCATCTGGTAATAGGCGTGCAAATCGTTTACCCGGGCTTCCAATCGATAAATCCCCCTTTGCGCGATTTCTACTTCTGATGCTAGGTCTTGAATGTACGCCTTGCGGTGAGGTTCCTGTAACGCCGCGTTGTCGGAAGCGTTGAGGCCGGCGATGCAGTAGAGCTGATTCTCTATCAGGGAAACAAGCTTGTCAACCTGCCAACGCAGCTTGGTAAGATCGCTGGCGTGTACTGCCCCCGGGTCCTCGTTTAGGATTTTGGCCATACGCAGGATTTGGTCACGGACTTCGGTTTGCGCCTGGACGCTCAGATCCGTCAGATGATCGAGGACCAGATAGACGATCTGGACCAGGTGACTCAAGCTGGGCGCCTTCTCTTCCAACAGGCTCTTTATAAGATCGTTGATAGCGGGCATCAGGCCGTGGCGGATCGTTACCAGCACTGGAGACTGCAGAACGAACGTCAGGTAGGCCTGACCCTCAGCCTCACGGTCAAAAGCTGCCGGAAACTCCAGCAGAACAGCCTGGCCATAAGAGATAACACCCGGAACGACGGCTAAGTCTACGCAACGATCGAGCATGAGAGGATGAATGTTCAGGGGCGCCAAAAATCTCCGCAGTTCCTCTGGTTCGGCTTCTTCAATATCAAACCAACTCTCGCCGAGTTGGCCCGGTTCCGCTGTTGGCCAACCTGGTGGGGCCGGTTGCTTCTGAAGCTTCCCCGAACTGAGCAAGTACCAGTTGATTATCATTTTAAAGCCCTCCGGCAATTCCTTTGGCAGTCAACGCTCCTATAAGCACGTGTGAATAGATTGGTTAATCTGATTTTATCCTAACGTTACAGGGCATGTAAACATTGAGCGTTGATTATGACTCCCTGATCTCCAGTGATGACTCCCGTTATCCCAGGCGAGGCAAAAAACGGCAAACGTCCATACCTGAATGCCTTTTTAACCCCTGACCCGCGCGGTCATTGACTTTGCCGCCCAGCTGGCGATATATTCCTGACAGTGTTTAGGATAACAAAGGTTTTTTTATATGCCTCTCTGACCGGTTTTTCTTTGATTCTTGGGGTCAT
>CAZIDC010000568.1:0-2370 GCA_964537885.1 uncultured Syntrophaceae bacterium
GTCACCAGGATCTCTGACACGGAACGCTCACTGGCCTTCTGAATCTCGAAAAATATTCCTTTAAAACGGAATCCTTCCCCCGGAAAGGGGACGCGGCCCAGCCGGTTAAGGACAAACCCGCCGAGGGTCTCGTAATCGCCCCGAGGGAGGCCGAGCTTTAAAATTTCATTGATATGATCGATTTCCATGCGGGCATTGATTAAAAACTTTCCCGGCCCGGCTTTTTTATACAGGGGCTGCCCGATGTCATATTCATCATCAATTTCCCCGACAACTTCTTCCAGGATGTCTTCAATGGCTACAATGCCCACCGTGCCGCCGTATTCATCGACTACCGCCGCCATGGATTCCTGGTTCCGTTGCAGCTCCATCAAAAGTTCATCGACCGGTTTGGTCTCGGGGAAAAAGGAAATGGGCCGGATGAAGGGCCGGATGGTCTCTTCCCTCCCGGCCGCTATGAGGAGATCGAAACTGTGAAGGATACCCATGATGTTATCCACCCGTTCCCGAAATACCGGGTAGCGGGAGTAGTTTTCCTGCCGGGCCAGAGCAATTGCCTCTTCTACGGTGGAATTCTCTTCCAGGGCTTCAACCTCGACCAGGGGAATCATTACCTCTTTAATCTTCGTCGTGGAAAGGCGGAAAATGCGGTGGATCATTTCCTTTTCCATCGGCTTCATGTCGCTCCGTTCCCCTTCAGCCCGCAAGAGGAGCTGGAGTTCCTCCCGGGTGACATGGGTTCTCCCGTCCCCCTCCTGTTTCAGGAGACGGAGGACTAAAGACGTGGATTTAGACATGAGCCACGCCAGGGGGTATAAAACAAGGGAGAACACCCATACAACTGGAACGATCTTGCGAACCCATCGGTCGGCCTTTTGCTGGAACAGGGTCTTGGGAAGGATTTCCCCAAAAATCAGGATTAGCGGAGTAAGAATGAAGAAGGCGTATAGATCTCCCTTGGACCCGACGAGGCTGATAAAAATCGAAGTCACCAGCGCGGCGTTGGCGACTTCCGCCAGGTTACTTCCCACCAGGGTCGTCGAGAGAAACCAGGCGGGATTCTGCAGAACCCGGAAGGTTAAACGAGCCGACCAAGACTTTGAATGGGCGAAGCGGCTCAGCCTTTTACGGTCGGCGGCCACCATGGCGATCTCGGACCCGGATAGAAAACCTTCCAGGAGAATAAATAAGCCAATGATGAAAGCGATGCTTAAAAATAAAGTCATTTTCCCCTTCCTTAGAACTCTCTCGCCGGGGGCGATTCGTGAACCGCCCCTCCTTCTTTGTTTCCAGGGGAAGAGATCCTCCTGCTCCGGCTGCGTCGTCTTTCCGGGTGACGGTCCCGGTCGAGTTCATCGTAGATTTCTCCGAAAAGCTCCTCCAAAAGGTCCTCCAGGGTAACCACCCCTGCTGTTTTCCCGTATTCATCGACGACCATCGCCAGATGAAATCTCCGCACCTGGAATTCCCTGAGCAGGTCATCCAGTTTTTTGCTCAAGGGCACGAAATGGGGTTTGCGGACTAAAGGACCGATCCTTCCCTCTTCTGCCCTTTTCCCTTGCCTGCGGGTCGCCAGGAGGTCTTTGGCATAAAGCACGCCCGCGATTTCGTCCAGGTTATTGCGAAAGATCGGGACGCGGGAGAAACGGTGCGCTTTCAACGCCTCGATGGCCTCTCCCACCTTTATCGATAGCGGGAGGGCAAAAACATCGTTGCGGGGAGTCATGATGTTCCGGGCGGTCTGGTCCCCCAATTCAAAGACCCGATGGATCAGGTGTTTCTCGGCTTCCTCCAAAGCTCCTTCCCTCTGGCTTGTTTCCACAAGACTCTTAAAATCTTCTTCGGTCAGAGGAACCGCCGAGGGTTCGAAACTCACCCTGGCCAGATGAAAGGTAGAATCCACGATCTTTCTGATTACCCAGTGCAGGGGGCCGACCAGTTCGACGAAGCGGGATACGGGATAAGCGACCAGGGGAGCAATTTTTTGCGGGTGGCGGACACCGATGGTTTTAGGAATGAGCTCGCCGAAAAGCAAAATCACCAATACCACAACCGGGATGGCCATCCATTTCGCGCCGTCGCCCCACCAACCGATGAAGAGAGCGCTGGTCAAAGAAGAGATGGCCACATTGACGGCCTCGTTGCCGATCAGGAGAGAGATGATCAACCGTCTGGGCCGGCTGAGGAGGTAGGCAATCAAGCCCTGGCGGGGATGGTTCTCTTCTTTGAGCTTTTGCAGCCTGAGGTTTCCCAGGGAGAATAGCGCGGCCTCGGAGGAGGTGAAAAAAACCAGTCCCCAAAAAAGGAAGAAAAGCAGAATGAGCCGTAATGTTCCATCTACGTCCAAGAGATCAAATCTCCATCCGCCAA
>CAZIDC010000569.1:0-2368 GCA_964537885.1 uncultured Syntrophaceae bacterium
TGCTGCCCGGCCATGGCTCCAGGCGACTGGCTCAGACGAAGGACGACGAGATGGCCTTTACCTGCACCTACACCCCCGAGAGGGTAGAACAGATAAGCGAGGGGTTGGCCAAGACCCACGAGGCCGGCCTCCGCTACCCGGTCCGAATTCATCTGGATTACGAGGCCGTTTTCCCCCAGCAGTACGACGAGCTATTTTCGCTCTGGAAGTAGCCTTGGGGACGAAGGAGGCGAAAGGCCATCATATAATCACTTGAGGATCCCCGGTGCCTTACCTTTTCTGGAGGGGGAGGTTTGGTAACGGCCACGGTCTGTCACGAAGAAGGGAAATGGAGGGTCAATTTGTTGGCCCAGGAGTGGGAGTACCAGGCCAAGGAATTTTTATCAAGCCTTCCCTAACCGGTTAATATTGTCGTCTCCTGCTGCCTTCATACAGGTCGTATTCCAGAAGCCGGCATTCGATATTGCTGTTAAAAAAGGGGATCCTTCTTCGGGCTTTTAGCCCCACTTTTTTGGCCAGGTCGAGGTTGCCAGTAAAGATAAATCCCCTGTATCCCTGGCATTTTATTTTGAAAAAGTCTCCGATTCCTTTATACACTTCTCCCAATTCTTTTAATCTCCCCAACCGCTCTCCATATTCAGGGTTGAGAATTACCACCCCTTTGCCTTCCGGGATCGGGGTCGCTGCAAAATCGCCCACCCCGAACTCGATCCAGGATTCGACACCGGCGGCCCCGGCATTCTGCCTCGCCGCTTGAATTGCTTCCGGGCGAATATCCGTGGCGATGATTTTGTCCCTTAAGGTAATTTTAATTTGTCCTTCCGCCTTGCGGAGCAGCCCCCTCCAGGATGATTCATCGAATTTCTTTGAGTGCATGAAACCGTAATTGCTCCGGGTCAGTCCCGGGGCCCTGTGCAGGGCGATCAAAGCGGCCTCAATTGCCAGCGTGCCGCTGCCGCACATGGGATTGATGAAATTCCCATTGCCGCTCCACCCGGTGGCCCGGATCACTGCCGCCGCCAGGGTTTCCTGCATGGGGGCCTGAAGAGGAATTTTCCGGTACCCTCGCCGGGAAAGAGGTTCCCCCGAGGTGTCGAGATAAATCCGGCATTCATCTCCCTTCCAGTAAAGGTCGATCACGACGCCGCGCCTTTCCGGACCGGAATCAGGGCGGCGCCCGCATTTTTTTTTGATCCGGTCGACAATGGCGTCCTTGCATTTTACATTGGCAAATCGCGAATCTTTGACGGTCGGGTTGGCTACGGAAGAAGTCACACAGAGATATCCGTCTTCCGGGATTAAATTTTCCCAGGCCATCTTGGCCACCTGGGCGTAAAGTTCATCAGGATTTCGAGCGTCGAACTCTTGCAGTAAGAAAAGAACCCGGTGCCCCGTCCGAAGAGAAAGGTTCATTTGCATGGCCTCAGCCATAGTGCCTTCCGTTTCCATACTGGACACGGATTCCGCTAAGATGGGCAAGCCCAGAGAAAGGACCTCTTCTTTCAGATAGGGGGTGATGCCTTTCGCACAGGTGATGATGATTGAGCTTTTCAATGCGGTATGAAATGGGCTGCCCGACGGGTCCATCCTAAACGGCGCGGGTAAAGCATTCGATGAACCCAGGGGATCGCACCCAATCATATTTTAAGCGTAGAGGAAAGAAGGACGGATGTCAAGGCGAGGTTGGCAAATAATTTTTCTTAGACGGGGTAGATTTCCTGGAAATTTAGTCAATCCTTTTGGGTTGGTTTTTCTTGAACAACAATCCCCCGCTTTCCAAGGACTTTTTCACGTCGGTCATCCAGATCAGCTTGGGAATGCGGTATTGCATCTCCACTTTTTGCTTTTCCTGCGGCGAAGATCTTTCGGCCGGACGTTTATGGATTTTTTTCATGATCGCCTCTTTCCTCCCGTTTTTTTCATCATAGGCCGTTCTAAATTCTTATCGACCTTTTCCATGGATTCTTTATTGGGGGAGGTCTTTAAAAATATAGAAAAAAGCCAACCCTCCTTTGCCGGCGAGTGTTGGCTTGTCTTTTCGGGACTTCACCCGTTATTTTATCGACGGGATCCATAATATAATTTTATAGGAATTTCCTTTTTTTATCCTTCCCCCTCACCCCCGCCCTCTCCCCCCGTTTGCGGGGAAGGTGTGAAAAATTAAACTGACCGGAGAAATCAGCTTTTTCCGTTGTCCAGGGGCCAGAAAAATTCGTCCGCCTGAGACGGACCAAAATCGGGGGGGGCAGAAATGACCCCCAACGGAAACCCTGCCCTCCGCGAAGGGACGCCGGCAACTTGGAACAAAACCATGTATATACATCGGGTTTGGCCTTTGGACCTAAGCGAAGTTGATTCCCCTGCCGGC
>CAZIDC010000570.1:0-2366 GCA_964537885.1 uncultured Syntrophaceae bacterium
AATACCAAACTCATTCTCCAGCAGGATCGGAATCCGGCCCGGATTGAGCCTGGCCTTTTCCACATAAGCTTTCAGGCCGTCGCGGAACTTCGGGTCCGCGCATTGTTCAATAATCCGCTGAGCCCGCTCGTAGGGTTCGAGAGCCCGCAAATCGGCGATTCCATGCTCCGTAATGAGGACATCGACCTCATGTTCCGTATGATCCACATGGGATACCCGGGGAACGATGTTGGAAGTCTTCCCCTGCTGGGACGTGGAGGAAAGGGCAAAGATGGAAATGGACCCGTTGCGGGCAAAATCATAGGAACCCGCGATTCCCCCGATGAGCTGGGATCCCCTTAAATGGCTCGAATTGACTTGACCCTGAATGTCCGCTTCCAGGCCCGAATTGATCGCCATGACGCCAAACCGGGTGAGCATTTCCGCCGAGTTGGTCAGCGTGACGGGGCGGAAGATGAAATATTGTCGGTAATGTTCCAGACGGGAAAAAAATCGCTGCAGGGCCGAAGCGGAAAAGCGCAGGCTGTTACAGGAAACTCCTTTCACTTTGCCGGCATCGATCAGATCCAGGAGGGGGTCCGTGGCCACCGCCTGATAAAAGATGAGTGATGAAAAGTCACTGCGGGTCAAGGAAGAAAGAAACCCATTCAGGACGTCGCCGATCCCCACCTCCAAAGGAGGAAGCTCCCCTTGTCTTTCTCTCTCTTTTTTCAGGAATTCGGCGATATTCCCCGCGATCCGCACGATTTTCTCGCGCGGAGGTGACGCCGGAATGTCCCGATCTTCCATATCGGAAAAGACGATATGTCTTACTTTCGCCGGATTCAATGAGATGTAAGGAGAGCCAATTCTTTCCAGGGGATTATTCAAGGGGAGGCAACGCCCGGGCTCAGGATAGTAGATATCATGCATGCCCTCCATTCCAAGGGGGCGACGCAGGTTAATCTCGATGATTACCGCCGAGGCCAAATCTACCCAATCCGGCGCATCGTACACGCAGGTGGCCGGAATGATCTGCCCCTGCTCATTGATCCCCGCGGCTTCAATCACGGCAACATCAATTTTCCCGTAGTATCCCCGCCGGGCGTACTGGCTTACTTTCCCCGATTTCCCCTCTAAGAATCCCACTTCTCCCCGGTTGATGGCCTGCCGCAATAATTTCGACCCTACGGTCCCGATCCTCTTCCGGATGCCCCCGACTTCCGCCAGGGCGTCCTCGATCTCCGGACCCAGGGGGCCGGTACAAAGGAGATCAATGCGGAGAGGATCCCCATTCTTAATTCTCTCCCTTAGAGCCCCAAAGACTACTCGCGGATAACCGGACAGGGCCGTTCCACAGGTCGCCACGACCATTCCGTCCCTGAAAAATAACGCTGCCTCCTCCGCCGTTGTAACCTTATCTCGAAGTTCGCCCTGGCGAATTCTTTGTTCCCGTTCGCTCAAAACAATTTCCTCTCTCTGCTTCCTGCTCTTTCCACTCCCGGCGCCATGCTCCATGTGCTATGCGGTATTCCGCAAAGCCCCCTGCGTTTCTTCTATAATAGGCATGATCTTGGCTTTCTTTCAAGAAAAAATCCCCTTGCTCTTTCCCGAGTTCGGGGAAGAAAGATGCCCAGGGGTCTAACAATTTTAAGGATGAATTCGCGCGGCCCCACCTGCCTAAATAGAGAACCTTATCGCTTCCTGGCTTGGTACAACCACTGCAGCCACCGATGCCTACCTTTTAAAAATTACCCCATCCCCAGGGTTGACAACCCCTTTGTCATGACTATAATTATAGTCATGACACGGCGAAGAGAACCCTTTAAGCTGATATATGCCCCACTGGTTAAAAATCATCTAAGGGTTATTGAATCAAAATATTATTCACTCATCCGCAAGACGATCGAAAATCAGCTTCGATTTGAGCCGGATGTAGAAACCAGAAACCGCAAACCCTTAAAACGTCCTATTGATTTTGAAGCGGAGTGGGAAATCCGTTTCGGCCCTAATAACCGGCTTCGAGTCTTTTACGAAGTGAATCGGGAAAGCTATCAAGTAAATATTTTGGCAATTGGGGAGAAAAAAGGAAGCCAATTGTTTATTGGCGGAAAGGAATTTGAACTATGAAAATTGCACCGGTCGCTGAGGTAAAATCCCGTTTTAGCGCTTACCTAAAAGCCAGCGAAAAAGGCCCGGTTATTGTCACCAGGAACGGGAAAGCAGTAGCTGTTTTACTCTCCATGGAAGATGAAGACGAGCTGGAGCGTTTGATTTTGGCTTATTCGCCAAAATTTCAGAACCTCCTGCATAAAGCCAAAAAAGAAATTCAGCAGAGTGGCGGCATAGCTCATAAAGACTTCTGGCAGGATATTGAAAATTAGCAT
>CAZIDC010000571.1:0-2357 GCA_964537885.1 uncultured Syntrophaceae bacterium
GAGCAGATCCTTCCCGAATTCTGGATGAGCAATTTCCCTTCCCCGGAAAAGCATGGAGATTTTAACCTTGTCGCCTTCGCCGAGGAAACGTTTGACATGGCGGAGTTTGAATTGGAAATCGTGCTCCTCCGTCCGCGGCCTGACTTTGACCTCTTTTACTTGGATGACGGTCTGGTGTTTTCGCGCCTCCTGGAGCCGCTTATTCTGCTGGTATTTATACTTGCCATAATTCATGATCCGGCAGACCGGAGGATTGGAATTCGGCGAAACCGCCACCAAATCCAACCCCTGCTCTTCGGCGATTTTCATGGCCTCTTTCAGGGGCAGAATTCCTACCTGCTTCCCATCCGAATCGATGACCCTGACCTCGGGAGCCTTAATGTTCCAATTAATGCCGGCTTCTTTAGCTATACGATTCACCTCCTATGGCAGATTCTTTTTTTACCATCCGGATGAACTCCTCGAGTTCCATTGACTTCATGGACTTGCCGGTACGGGCCCGGGGCGTTACAAGGTTTTGCCCGACTTCCCGATCCCCCAGGACCAGCATATAGGGGATTTTCTGGAGTTCGGCTTCCCGGATTTTCAACCCCAGTTTTTCGTTGCGCAAATCCTTTTCGGCCCGGATGCCCGCGGCGGTCAATTTCTGACAAACCTCCTCCGCATAAGGAATTTGCGGGTCCGTTACGTTCAACAAAATCACTTGCACGGGTGCCAGCCAGGTTGGAAACGCTCCGGCAAAGTGTTCGATCAGGATGCCGATAAAGCGTTCCATAGCTCCCAGGATGACCCGGTGAACCATCACCGGCCGGTGTTTTTCACCGTCTGGCCCGATATATGTTAGTTCAAAACGCTCGGGCATGGCAAAATCAACCTGAATGGTGGCGCATTGCCACTCTCGTTCTAAGGCGTCCTTCAGTTTGACATCGATCTTGGGCCCATAAAAGGCCCCCTCCCCTTTATTGATTTGATAAGGGAGGGAGTTTTCTTCGAGGGCCAAGCGCAAGGCCTGGGTAGCCTTTTCCCAGTCTTCATTGGAACCGATGGTCCCTTTTTCCGGACGGGTGCTAATCTCCAAATCATAAGGAAAACCAAAAACACTCATCACGTCCCGAACCAGATTCAGGATCCCTTTGATTTCTCCGTTCAATTGTTCGGGTGTACAAAGAATGTGGGCATCGTCCTGGGTGAAACCGCGAACCCGAAGGAGGCCGTGAAGTTCCCCCGATTTCTCGTGGCGGTGGACCGTTCCCAGTTCAAAATAGCGGAGGGGAAGGTCGCGATAACTGCGGATCTTCGATTTATAGATAAGCATGTGGGAGAGACAGTTCATCGGTTTGATGCCGTACCCCTGCCCTTCTACTTCCGTGAAATACATCTTATCCCGGTAATGTTCGAAATGGCCCGACCGTTTCCAAAGGTCTGTTTTCAGAATTTGCGGTCCGACGACCAGTTGATAGCCTCTTTTCAAGTGCTCCCGCTTCTCAAAATCCTCAAGCAACATCCTGAGGAGAGCCCCTTTGGGGTGGTAGATCACTAACCCTGCGCCGGCTTCATCATTGATGGAGAAGAGGTCCAGCTCCCGCCCGAGCTTGCGATGGTCTCGCCGGCGGGCCTCTTCCAAGCGGAGGATGTGCTTTTTCAGGTTTTCGGGAGAGGGGAAAGCCGTGCCGTATATTCTCTGGAGCATCTTGTTTCGTTCATCCCCGCGCCAATAAGCGCCGGCTACGCTGGTAAGTTTAAAGGCTTTGATCATTCCGGTTGAAGCCACATGAGGACCCCGGCACAGATCCAAAAATTCCCCCTGCTGGTAAAGGGTTACCTCGTTATCGGGGAGTCCTTCGATCAATTCAATTTTATAGTTTTCACCCCGCTCCGCGAACAGTTGCCGAGCTTCTTCCCGCGAAACAGACCTGCGCACGATGGGCAGATCGCGCTCGACGATCTCTTTCATTTTGGCTTCAATTCTGGAAAAATCTTCGGGAGAGAAACTGCGGGCCAGATCAAAATCGTAATAGAATCCGTCCTTGATCGCCGGGCCGATGGTGATCTTCGCCTCTGGAAAAAGACTTTGAACTGCCTGGGCCATGACATGAGAAGTGCTATGTCTAAGGACTTCTGTTCCCTCGCCGGTATTTAAAGTCACCCATTCCAGCGCCCCCCCCCTTTCCAGAGGGGCCTGTAAATCCATTAAAACCCCATCTACCTTTGCGGAAACAATCTCGTTACTCTTAGGGGCTGTGGCCGATTCCCTTAAAAGTTTTTTTAGCAAAACCCCTTTCGGATATTCTTTAATCGTACCGTCAATGAAGCGAACCGCAATATTTTCCATAGGTTGCTGTTAAATGATGTCTATT
>CAZIDC010000572.1:0-2352 GCA_964537885.1 uncultured Syntrophaceae bacterium
GATATTTCCTTCGGGGGGTTCGAAAGACAGGCTTTTTTCTTTTATTTCTCCAACCGCTTTCAGCTTCTCGGAAAATTCCTCTACGCTTTGCCCTTTGAGGTCGGCGGTTAGGACTTCCTTCCCTTCCGTAGATTCCCTCTCAATTTTCCGGGCAGAAAGCTGGCCAAGGAATTTTTCAACTTCACTGGCGGCGATCTTCAGATCTTTAACGTTTACCGTAAAGGCAATAAACCTTGGTTTTGGGGACGCAGGTTCGCTGGCCATGGGTGCCGCGGCCTGCTTTTTACGTCCCCGCGCATCCCGCGCAGCTGTTGCAAGGGGAATACTTTCCCGCTCCTGATCCTTTCTTTCTTCCTCCTGCCTTCCCGCCAAGGGCTCGCTTTTCTTTGAGGCCGGGGGCCCTGCGAGAGGCGCGGAGGGAGAAAGTCGGGCCGGTGGAACGGCAGGAGGATGTTCCTTGAGAGGGGCCTTACTCTGGGGGGCAAGGATTTCTTTTACGGGTTCCTGGGTCGGTTTCTTGGCTTCCTCCCTGGTGATGATCGGTGCGGCTGGCGCGGGGTATGGAGCGTATTTCATCTCCGGTTCAACAGCCCGGAAAACATACACCGCAACCACGGCGATGAATACAGTGGCCAAAGCCTCGAGAGGAATCTTTATATGGAGTGGAAAAAACAGTTTGTGGAGAAGGTTTCTCTTCGGTTCCTCCTCGGCTTTGACCCGGGCCATGATCTTTGGCGTCAGCCAGGCCGGAGGCTCTACTTCTTCGAGGTCTTTGAGGAGTTCTCCCGCCCTTTTCAGGTTGGCGAGGGCCGTACGGCACTGGGGACATGAAAGGAGGTGTTTTTCGACAAGTCCCTTCTCTTCAGAAGATGAGACCCCTTCAAGATAAGCGGAGAGCTTTTCCCGGATGTCCTTACACTCCATTACAGATCTCCCAAGGTCTTCTTCAGACGGTCTTTCAGGGCATCCCTGGCCCTGAAAAGTCGCGATTTGACCGTCCCCTCAGGTATTTTGAGGATATCCCGTATTTCCTCGTAAGAGAATCCCTGGATGTCCCGCAGAACAAGGACCTCCCGGTATTCGTCATCCAGAGTATTCAGACATTTCTGGACTCGGGCCTGGACCTCTTTCTTCTCCATCTGTTCCAAGATGGGAGGTTCAGGATCTGGAGGATCCCTCCTGACTTGGCCGTCTTCCCTATCTGCGGGGTTATCGATCAACAGCCCTTCCCGGTGGAACTGAACCTTCATCTGTTTCCTGCGGTTTTTCGAAAGATTGATCACGATAGTGTAAAGCCAGGTAGCGAACCTGGCTTCCCCTCTGAATTTCCCTATCGCCCGATAGGCGGAGAGAAAGGCATCCTGAACAACCTCGCAGGCCTCTTCATAACTGCCGATCATCCGGAAGGCAATGTTCAGCATCTTCTTCTGATGCTTCCCCACCAGAGCCTCAAAGGCCTCGACATTGCCTTTTTGACACAAGCCGACAAGCTCGTAATCTTCGTCCGCCGCCGACTGGTTCTTTTCCTCTCCCTTATTAGACATGGCTGCCGGAGGATTTGTTCCTCTTCCACCTTGCCCAAACGAAATGGCCGGGCCGCAAAAGAAACGGTCTGATCCTGTTTCTCCTATCCTTTCAGCTTCTTTATCTTTTTGCCCAGTTCTTCGTAAAAGGTCGGTTGTAAGAACTTAAAACTGTGAACAAAGGCTTCAAAATGTCCAAAGGGCTCCGGGTCATAATTCTCCCGGAGAGGCCTCCACTGGGTGCAGACGAAAGAGATGATTCTTTCCCCTTTTTTTATTAGATAAACTTTGGACCTTGATTTCTCATCCCGGTTTGGATTTTCTCCTTCCAGATAGATGGCCAGGGCGGGTTGGCCCATAACCTCGACTTGCTCTTTCTTTCGGATTTGAGGAATCACGCCGGAGTTGAAAAGAAAACGGGTGCAGTACTGCTCTGCCCTCCTTTCCAATTCCCGGGAGTTGCCGAACGGCTCATCATCATAGATGAAGGTTGTCTGGCTGGGGAACCCCCCTTTTTCCATCCGCAGAAATCCCAGTTCAAAATCTCCTCCCTCCAAATTCTTCAAGAGCGCCCAGCCCGCCGGCGGCCGTTTGAATTCATACTTGCCCATGAAGACTACGGTGCCGCGGTCAGTGGGGACCAAAGCGCTGGGCTTCTCGGGCGCCAGGGTGGCGCAGCCGCCGAAGAAAAGACCGGCCGCGATCAAAAGGGAGATCCCGATGTTTATCCTGGCGATGATTCCGCGTTCTCTGTTTCTTTTCATTTTGATCGTTTTCATTTCTTCCGGGCCTCCTCCTCCAGCTTCACCAGGAAATCGAGAATTTCCTT
>CAZIDC010000573.1:0-2352 GCA_964537885.1 uncultured Syntrophaceae bacterium
AGTCAATTAAATTTCTCCGCGGTCTTGGGGGTGAAAGGTTTTTAAGAAATGGAATTGAAAAACCAGCGCTGGTCGGATGAAGAATTTTTAACAGAGCGGAAAAAGGCCCTCTCGCTGTGGCCTACAGGCCGGGAGGTCGACTTAGAAGAAGCCGTTCATTACCTGCAGTCGGTCCCTCCGGAAAAGAACTATGCCCTGAAGGTTGTCAAAGCCAAGAGAGAAGGCCGGACCCTCGTCCAGCCCCGGGGCGGAGTGGCTTTGATCGAAGACCATATCGAGCTCCTCAACTATCTGCAGGATCAGGGCGGCGCTGACCTCCTGCCCGCAACGACCGATACGTATACCCGGAATCTTCGGTTTCAGGATGCGGAGCGGGGCATCGAAGAGAGCCGCCGACAAGGACGTTCCATGCTCAATGGCTGTCCTTTGGTCAATCACGGGCTCGGGGCTGTGCGCCGGATTTCTGAATCCTCCCGGAACCCGGTCATTGTCCTATCGGGCACGGCATTTCCGCAGCTCACGGCCGAGATGGGATTCGCCGGGGGTCTTACGGCCTTTCTCGGAGCCGGAATCTCCTACACCGCCGCTTATACAAAAGACCTTCCCTTCGAGCAGGGGATTATAAATTATCAATACGTGGACCGGCTGGCTTCCTTCTATCAGGAGAAAGGCATTCGCCTCCACCGGGAGCAGCCCGGCTTCCTCACCGGGACCCTTATCCCGCCGGGGATCGGTATCGCCGTTGCGGTCCTGGAAATGCTCATGGCTGCCGGTCAGGGGGTCAAACATTACAGCATGGGACTCTGCCAGGGCCTGGATCTTATCCAGGACGTAGCGGCTCTCCGGGCGCTGGAGGAGGTTGGCCGGGACTATTTGATCCGTTTGGGTTACGGGGATGTTTTTTTCTCCATAGCTACCCACCAATGGATGCAGGCTTTTCCCGTGGATGAACCCCGGGCTTATGCCGTCATCGCCCTCGGAGGAGTCATTGCCGCGTTGGCCGGAGCCACTCAAGTCATCACCAAGAGTACCCACGAGGCCGAGGGCATCCCTACAAAAGAAGCCAACGCCGCAGGAGTGAAAGCCACCCGGATGGCCGTTCAGTTGATGCGCTCAAATCGTCTTCCGGAATGTCCGGAAGTTCTGCAGGAACAAAAGATCATCATCCGGGAATCCCGCTCCATCCTGGACAAAGCCCTGGAAATGGGAGATGGCGATGCGGTCCTAAGTGCGATCAGGAGCCTTCAGGCCGGCATTCTGGACATTCCGTGGGCGCCCAACCGCCACGTGGCTGGCAAAGTGATTCCCGTCCGCGATGCTTCCGGGGCGGTCCGCTACCTCGACCATGCTAACCTTCCCTTACCCCAAGAGGTCCTTGAGTACAACCGGGGAAAAATCAGGGAACGGGAACGCCGGGGAGGGCAGAAAGTGGATTATGAAGCGGCGATTCACGACATCACCGAGGTCAGCAAAATGCTGGAGGAATAAAGGAGGTTTCCAGGTGGTCATCGAAAAAGTCTGTCTTTACCGGCTGAAAGTCCCCCTGAAACAGCCCTATAAAATTGCCAGCGCTGAAATGAAAGCATTCGACTGCACCCTGGTAGTTCTGCATTCGGCTGGGCAGGAAGGCATCGGCGAGGCCATGTCCGGTGTCGCTGGCTATTTCTGGGAAACGCCCGATGGAGTCTGGAACTTTGCCCGGGAAAAAGGGAAAAAGTTACTGGGGAAGAAGCTTCCCGAGGCCCATGGGTACATCTCCTTTTTTAAGATAGAACAACCCTGTGCCGCAACCCCGTTTTTATCGGCCGTCGAGGTTTTATCACAGAGCCCGGCCCTGAAGCCCCCCTCCCGGGAAGCTGCTGTGCCCATGGTGGGAATCCTTCAGGCGGTTGACCCAGCAGGGATCGAGCAGGAGATAAAAATTTTCATCTCCACCGGATACGACACCCTCAAAGTGAAGGTAGGTTTTGATCCGGATCGCGACATCGAACGGGTAAGCATCACCCAGAAAGTTCTTCAGGGTAAAGCTCTGATCAGGGTGGATGCCAACCAGGGGTATACTCTTCCCCAAGCGAAAAAATTCGTGCAGAACGTCGATCCGCAAGGAATTGAATTCTTGGAACAGCCCTTCCCGGAAAAGGAATGGGAAGCGATGGCTGAGCTGTCTAAAATTTCTCCCATCCCGCTGGGACTGGATGAATCGATTTACGGGATGAAATCGGTGAAAAAGGCCCGGCAGTTAAAATGTGCCCGGTTCGTGAAGTTCAAATTGATGAAAATCGGTTCTGCGGAAGACCTGGTTGAAAACATCGAAAAGTCAAGGGAATACGGGTTTGAGGTCATCCTGGGAAA
>CAZIDC010000574.1:0-2348 GCA_964537885.1 uncultured Syntrophaceae bacterium
CATTATTTCAGTATGGTTTTTTCTTCGAGTCTGCACGTCCCCGCGTCCCTTATCAGTAGGTGATCCGCATCCAGTCCGACAGGGTTTTGATGGTGCCGTCCTTCTGAACCTGCCCGAAGAAGATGTGTTTACCGCCCTGGTGATCGGTCGATGTGAAGGTAATGGGGGGGCCGGTCCCCCGCCAGTCTTTTATCGTTTCCATGGCCTTGACGAAGTTATCCGGGGTCAAATTTTTTCCCGTGCGCCTGAGTCCCTCGACGAAGGGCTCTGCAAAGACAATCCCGGCGATGTAGAAGGTCGACCACCGCTCCTTGGGCTCATATTTCTGATGCCAGGCGCGGTATTTGACCATCAAAGGATTATTCGAATCCGGCGCATCTCCGAAATTGGAATGAATCATCCCCTCCCAGAGGCCCTTGGTGATTTGCATCATGGCCACCCCGTCGGAGAGGGTGCTGCTGGTCCCCCATTTGGGTTTGTACTGGATTTTGGCGCATTCCCCCAGAAGCAAGGCTCCATGGGTGGGCATTGCCCACATGATCACTGCCTGGGCTCCGGAATTTTTCAATTTTAAAGCGTGAGAACTCAAATCCCGGTCCGTTACCTCGGCTGAGACTGTGGCCACAAGCTTCAAACCTTTCGCTTTCACATAGTGCTCCACTCCTTCCACTCCTTGCTTTCCATAGTCGTCGTTCTGGTAGAACATGCCTATTTTCGTCAATTTCAAAGTCTCGTGGAAATACCGGGTCAAGGCGAAGGCCTCGTCTATGTATAGGGGGTAAATGGGAAAGATGTATTTTTGGAAAGGCTTGATCCAGTTGGTCACCCCGCTGCACCCCATGGACACCATTACGACCTTGTTCTCCGAGTAATAATCCCGGACGCTCATCCCTGGTCCGACTCCCACACAACCCACCGTGGAAAAGATCCCGATCTGCTCCACGAACTCTTTGCCGATGGCTTTGGTCTTGGCCGGTTGGTACCCATCGTCGCGCAGGAAATATTTGATCTTCCGGCCATGAATCCCGCCCTCGTCATTGATCCCCTTGAAATACAGCCCTGTTCCGCGGGCGACGGCGCCCCAGAGAGCGGCCGGCCCGGTCTGGGGTCCGGTCTGCCCGACCAGAATTTCCGTATCCGTCACCCCGCGAACCGCCTGCGCTCCCCCCCAGGTTGGAATGCACAACACCGCAATAACCAACAGACTGGCTGAAAAAAGAAGAATGCTCTTTTTCATGCTGCTTCCCTCCTTTAGAGTTTTTCCGCCTCGGGTTATTCCCGAGTCGGACGCATCCACTTTTTCTTTTCCCGGACCACCTCCTTCTTGATTATTTTCTAAACCTTCTTTACAAAATGCTTCCCCAGCAGACCGCTGGGTCGAATGCAGAGCATCAGGACGATGACCGCGAAGGCTACAACTGATTTGAAGGATAAGGAGATATATCCCCCGAAGAGATTTTCCACTACCCCCAGGATCGTTCCCCCCACCGCCGCTCCCGGCAGGCTGGTCATGCCCCCTAAAACGGCGGAGGCAAAGGCTTTCATCAGGGGGTCCATCATCATGGGCGGGTCCAGGACGGTGAGGGCGGCGATAAACATTCCCGACACCGCCCCGATCAAGGAACTCAGGGCCCAGGTAAAGGCAAAGATCCGTTTGGTGCGGATTCCCATGAGCCGCGCGACCAGCCGGTTCTGCTGGGTGGCCCGCATGGCCGTTCCCAGCTTGGAATACTGGAAGAAGAGGAAGAGGATAACGATCAGGACCATGCAGGTGATGATGGTCCAGAAGTTGATCTTGCTCACCACCAGCCCGGCGAAGTTATACGTCTCGAAGCTGGGAATGGGGAACGGCAGATTGCGTTGGTCCGGCCCCCACTTCCATCCGGCGATTCCCATGAGGATCATCTCGAATCCCAGGGTGATGATGATCATCCCGATCACCGTGGGATTCTTGGCCGGCCGGAGAAAGGCGAGCTCCAGCAAAGCGCCCAGGGCCGCGGCAAAGAGAAGCGTCAGGGCCAGGGCGATGGGAAAGGAAATCTGATAGCTGTCCAGGAGAACGAAAGCGATGAAGGAGCTGATCATGGCCATCTCCCCCTGGGCAAAGTTCAACACATCCGAGGTCTTGTAAATGATCACCATGGCCAGGGCCAGTAGGGCATAGCAAAAACCCACGGCCAAGCCGCTGACAATAAGTTGCCCGAGCATTCCGCCTCCTAAATTAATAATTGGACGCAGATGAACGCAGAAAATGCGGATATGATTATTTAAAAAACCTGTGTTTATCCACGGCCAATTTTATTTTTTCAGGGACGCAGATTCACGCAAAAAATTTCTTATTTTATTAT
>CAZIDC010000575.1:0-2333 GCA_964537885.1 uncultured Syntrophaceae bacterium
ATGGTTAAGGAAGAATCCTTTGCCAAGCGGGTTGAGGCGTTGCGCAAGGCGGGGGGCCAAATATATTTTCCTTAAGACGGGTGCCTATCGTCCCGCAGATCTATCGCGGGCAATCGTCTTCGGCTCCAAGTTCAAATTGGACCTGTTCACGATAGACGGCGCTGGCGCGGGCACAGGCATGAATCCCTGGCGGAGTGAGACTTAGATATACGAGGAAGCAGAAAGGTCCTTGGGGTTTTGTTTATTCTGAGGAGCATCCAACAAGAGCTAAGGCCATGGAGCGGGAAAGGTTCTTGAAATCTGGGCAGGGGCGTCAGTGGATTTTAAATAATATTTTCACTGGTCAGCTCAACCGGCCGAGTCCGCCTTAGGCGGATTAACCACTATGTTCCCCGCCTGAGGCGGACTCGGGGAGCAAATTCTAACAATAGAATCAAGGGGCTAAGATATCATCTTAGCCCTTTTTTTATTGGTGGTTAAAACCACTGGCTTTTTAATGCGGAATATCCAATAGGTTCAATGTAATTAATCTAATTTCTTTGAGTCCTTTTAGGTTCTGTTGTTTCGCCGGAATGGCGGATTAAGGGACATTTGCAGGAACCTCACAATTCTTTTCAATTTTGCAATCTTTTTCTAATTCTGTATAATATTAGCCAGCTTTTAGTCTGGACCTTAAATATCTGAAAACGATCCGACAGGGAGATGTTATGAAAGGGAAGGGCAAAACAAAGCAACAACTTCTCCTTGAGATGGAAGAGCTTCGGACGAAGATGGATGTCACCGAGCGCCGCCTACAGGAGGCTGATGAAATATTGCAGGTGCAGGTCGCCAAGCGTAAGCGAGCAGAGGAAACCTTTGAGAGAGTTCAAAAATACACTGAGAGCATCGTGGAAACGATACGTGAACCTCTTATCGTGCTTACCCCCGACCTAAGAGTAATCACCGCGAATCATTCCTTCTACGGGACGTTCCAGGTGACGCCTGAAGAGACCGAGGGACGATTTGTCTACAGCCTGGGCGACCATGCGTGGGACATTCCGTCTTTACGAGAGTTGTTGGAGGAAATTATTCCCCAAAATGCCTACTTCAATGATTTCGAGGTTGACCATGAGTTTCCGGTCATCGGGCGGAGAACCATGCTTCTCAATGCCCGCCGGATCTATCGGGAGGGTCAAGGCACGGATAAGATCCTCCTCGCCCTTGAGGACATCACCGACCAAAAGCGGTCGGAGGAGGCGCTAAAGATCTCGGAAACCCGCTACCGCCGCCTCTTTGAAACGGCCCAAGATGGAATATTGATCCTCGACGCCGAGACAGGACAAATATCGGATGTTAACCCCTTCTTGGAAGAAATGTTGGGTTATTCACATGAGGAGTTTTTAGGGAAGAAACTGTGGGAAATTGGCGCCTTCAAAGATATGGAATCATCCAAAGCTGCCTTTTTGGAATTGCAGAGGAAAGGATATGTTCGCTACGAGAAATTACCGCTGGAGACGAAAGATGGTAGGCAAATTGCCGTGGAATTTGTCAGTAATGTCTATTTGGTTAATCATCATAAAGTGATTCAGTGTAACATCCGCGATATCACCGAACGGAAACTTATCGCCGAGGCTTTACAACAAGCTCACAACGAAATGGAAAGACGGGTGGAAGAGCGGACGGTCGAACTTCGGACGGCTCTTTCGGAAATCAAAACATTGAAAGACCAACTCGAGGCCGAGAATATTTACTTCCGTCAAGAGATCAAAATGAAACATCAATTCGACCATATTCTCGGGCAAAGTGATGGTCTCAAGTATGTTCTCTATCGAGCGGAGCAGGTCGCTCCTACGAACACAACGGTCCTCATCCTCGGCGAGACCGGTACGGGAAAGGAGCTGATCGCCGCCGCCATCCACAACCTGAGCCCTCGCAAGGACCGGCCGTTGATCACCGTCAACTGTGCCGCCCTGCCGGCCAATTTAATGGAGAGCGAGTTGTTCGGCCGTGAGAAGGGGGCCTTTACCGGGGCCGATACCCGGCAGGTAGGCCGGTTCGAAGTCGCCAACGGTTCCACCCTTTGCCTGGACGAGATCGGGGAACTGCCGCTGGAGGCGCAGGCCAAGCTGCTCCGGGCGATCCAGAATAACGAGTTTGAGCGCTTAGGCTCATCCCACACCATCAAGGTCGATGTACGGATCGTGGCAACTACAAATCGAAACCTTGAGGAAGAGGTCCGCAAGGGCCGGTTTCGGCAGGACCTCTACTATCGGCTTAACGTTTTCCCCATCACCGTCCCTCCACTCCGGCAGCGGACAGAAGACATCCCGCTGTTGGTACAGGCCTTCATAGAA
>CAZIDC010000576.1:0-2332 GCA_964537885.1 uncultured Syntrophaceae bacterium
GTTCGGAGATGGACATGATCACTTCCATGACGTGCTCGACCACGATCAGGGTGATTCCCCGGTCGCGGATCTTCTTGATCAACTCGACGGCCTCGATCGTTTCCGTGGCATTGAGGCCCGCCATGGCTTCATCCAGCATGAGGAGATGCGGTTTGGTGGCTAAAGCCTTGGATATCTCCAGGCGCTTGTGGTCGGCAATGGTCAGGTTGCCTACCAAAGAGTCTTTCTTTTCGTGAAGTCCCGTGAACTTCAGAATCTCCATCGTCTCCTGATAAGCCTCGGCTGAATTCGCCGTGCGGCAGAAGGCCCCGACGATTACGTTTTCCCAGGTCCTCATTTCCCGGAACACCTGGACGATCTGAAAGGTCCGGGTCAGGCCGAGCCGGCAGATCCGGTTGGGACGCATTCCCGTTATGGGATGGCCGTCGAATTGTACCGCCCCGTTCTGCGGAGTGAGATAACCCGTCAGACAGTTGAAAAAGGTGGTCTTGCCCGCGCCGTTTGGCCCGATGAGCCCGATGATCTCTCCTTTACTTACGGAAAGACTGACGTCATCCACCGCGGCCAGGTTGCCAAACTTCATGGTCAGGTTTTTCACATTGAGGATTTCCATACGATCATTTTCCTGTCTTGCGAAGGAATCCTACCAGCCCCTGGGGCTGATAGACGGAAATGAATAGGATCAAGGCTCCGAAAACGATCAGGTCTAACCCTTTGCCGGTTCCGCCCAGCAGGATGCGGCTGTATTCCGAGAGGGGGATTAAAATGGCCGCGCCCAGGATCGGGCCGATAACACTCCCGGCCCCTCCCAGGACGGTAATCAAAACAATCTTGATGGAGATGTCCAAGGAGAGAACGGAAGGCGGATCGATGAAGAGAATATACTGGGCGTAAAAAGAGCCGCAGATGGCCGTCAGAAAAGCGCTGACCCCCATGGCGACCATTTTATATTTCGTGGTGTCGATCCCCAGGCCTTCGGCGGCTTCGTGGCTCTGCTTGATCGCGCGCAGGTAAAACCCCAGACGGGAACGGGTCATCTTGTAAACCAGGAGGAGAACGGCCACAAAGAGGACGAAGGCGATGTAGAAATAGGGCATTTTGGTTTTGTACCACATGAAGTTGACCAAGCCCTCCGGCAGGACGGGGGCGGGAAGGCCAATGGCCCCTTCCACGAAATCCCAGTTGGCGAAGAGCCGCTCGGTAATCTCGGCCACGGCAAAAGTGGAGATGGCAAAATAATGTCCTTTGAGACGAAAGACAGGATAGCCGATGAGGATGGCGACAATGACCGCAACTCCTCCGCCGACCAGCATTCCCACCCAGGGGCTTAAATCAAATCTCTTCAATAAAACCAAAGCGGCATACGCCCCGATGCCGAAGAACGTGGCATGCCCAAAGGAGACCTGGCCGGCGAACCCCCCGATCACATTCCAGGCCTGGCTCAGGGTGGCGAAGAGCATGAACATGATCAAAACATGATGAAAGTGGATGTTGCTGGTAGTAAAAGGAAGACAAAACAGCACGAGAAGAGTGATGGGTACCCATGGGTTTTTTAATAGGGCCAGAGCGCTTGTATCCATATCCTACCACCCGAAAAGGCCTTTGGGCCGAATAGAGATGATCACCAAATACATCGCAAAGACGATGGTGTATTTGAAAACCGGCGAGACGAAAACCCCGCCGGCGGTCTCCACCACCCCGATGAGGATTCCGGCATAGAAGGCTCCGGTAATATTTCCAAACCCCCCCAGGGCCACGGTGACGAAAGCCAGAATTCCAAAAAGGCCTCCCACGCTCGGAAAGACATAATAAAAGTTCATCAGCAGGGCCCCGGCCACTCCCACGCAGGCTCCCCCCAGGCCGAAGGTCAAAGCGTAGACCCGGTCGATATTGATGCCCATCAGCATGGCGGTGTCCCGGTCCAGGGCCGCCGCTCGAATGGCCCGGCCGGTTTTCGTCCGGAAGATCAAATAATAAACCAGATAGGTGATGAGGGCGCTCCCGCAGGCCGCAATCAGCTCAGGGAGGCTTACATTGAGGTTCAAGATACTCAAGGTCTTCTCGCCCAAAATGGCCCCCTGGACCTGCCGGAAATCCGGGGTCCAGAAGAACTGGGCCAGGTTTTTAATGAGGATCGAGAGGCCGAAGGTAGCCAGGAGGGCCGTGAGTCCGGGAGCATTAAGAACCTTTTTAATGATGAAGTAGTACGTGCCTACCCCGATGGCAAAGAGGAGAGCGACGGTAATGGGCAAAGACCAGAGTGGATCAATGGCCCACAGAGAGAACATCCAGAAGGAGAAAAACATGGCCAGCATGAGGAACTCGCCATGGG
>CAZIDC010000577.1:0-2324 GCA_964537885.1 uncultured Syntrophaceae bacterium
AAACACAGAAAAACTTATAACAACTGATAACCATTAGTAAAAACCAGCAGAAAAAGATAATCCGCTTTGTGGCGTCGCTCACAAAAAACCGCAGGCTTGTTATAACTCTACCCTTCCATTTTTTCAGCTAAATTTTTTGATATCTTCGGTATTTTAAAACAAAAAACGCCAATCGCAAATTGCCCCTAACTCTTTTCCTCAAAATACAAAGCCCAAGGCAAAGAAACTTGGTTTTTGATGATTTAAAAAATGGGGGGGTACCCCTTTTTCCTTTTCTTCCTGGTCGTTCCTTCGTCCATCGTCCAAGCCGGAGGCGATTTTCCATCTTCCGTCTTGTTCTTTATTGTCCTTCGATCTTTTGCGCATGTACGCATCGACGCATTGTCGGCTGGGAGAAGAGATGTTGAATAACTGAAGGGCGTCGTGGAGCACTTTTTCAAAATGCATAAGTTCACTTTGCATCAACGTGCCGGTTCCCCACGCCAAGCCGGAGGCGAAGCGTTTCGGGCATGCGAATCAAAAGCGGTGCCCTCAAAAAAAGGTCCAAGGCAATAAAGGCCAAAAAAACGTATTGGGGCCCTATTCTATCCCAGATCATGCCGGACAGGACGGCGATAATGGCATTCAGAAGCATCCTGGAAAATCGGACGATTCCCAGCCACCTTCCCATTTGTTCCTGAGGTACCAACTCTCTTTCCATGGCTGCCGCAATCGGTGCGCCAATGTAAAAGAAACCTTGTAAAATTCCAGCGATCAGTAAAAATGCCGGCTTCGTTGCCCATACCAGCATCAAGTTGGAGCTCCAAAAAAGCGGCATCGTCAAATACAGAATTCTTTTTCTTCCCACCCGGTCCGCCAGTCGGCCCAGAGGAATCGCAAAAATGATGGAAGTCAAAGCGGAACCCGTAACCATGGCTCCTAAGATAAACGGGTCCGCTCCCTTTATTTCATGGGCAAAAACCTGAGAGAAAGGAAACACCATCGCCAGGGGCAAAGAATTGAGGGAAGAAATAATCAGCCACCGATGTAAGTGCTGCCCTTCCTTCAAAACCTGATGGAGATCACGAAATAGGTTGGGATGGGTCCCCCTCGCTATTCTCCCTTCCTTATCTGACAGATGAATCCATATGATAATAAAAGTGATTCCGGTAATGATTGAACTTAAAAAGAACAGGGGTCTAATGCCGCCGGCATTTACACCCCCAAAAACGCTTACCAACCATGCCCCCAGCATGGGCCCCGCCATCCCTAGCAGGCCGGCAGCAACAGTTTCACAAATGGTCATGCCTGTTGCCCGGTCTTCATTTGCCAAACAATTTCCGCAAATCGTAGCACAGCTATGGATGCTTACCGAGAATCCGAGCCAGTACGCCACCATTGCCAAAACCGTGATGAGCCAATTATGAGCGATTGCGTAGGTTAAATAGGATATGGCGAGAAAACCGATGCCGAGGAGGTAAATCTTTTTGGGCCCGGATCTGTCGATGAACCAACCGGTAAGCGGACTGATGATACCGGCGGCAATCATACCAAAGCTGTTTACGATGCCCAATTCGGTAGCTGTTGCCCCCAATGCGACAATGTAGAGGGATAAGTAAGGAAAGACTATTTGATAGGCAAATCGATCGAGGGATGTTCTTATGACAGTGACCTTCCAGTCCCATTCCTGCCTTTTTAAAAAGACCACTGCCTTCGAGGAGAGCAACCGCAGCGAATTCACGGGAGCTTCCTCCCTTTGAACGGAAGCAAAATTATCCCTTCGTCTTCTGACTCTAAAAAATTCCCTTTATGGCTGTTCGATTATAAGGGCTATGGGGTTGAATGTCAAACAAGGCCCAAGCAGCAAAGGGCTCTTCCTTTCAGTATCGTTATGGGGTCGGGCCAAGGTATGTGCATAATTATACAGTGTTAGCGATCCGGTGGAATGAGTTGTTAGCGGTCTGATTTATCCCTTTATGATTTCAACCACTTTTTCGATAACTTGGGCCAACTTGACTCTCTTTTAATGGCGCCGATCCGTTAGAGGAGGATATGTTTGTCTGCGGTAAATAGCCGGTTGGGTCTTATGTTGCCTGCTTGTTTAAGGCTTCCTGAATCGAAATCAGTTTCGTCGATTGAGATGGCGTAGCTGTCTTTGATGGTCTTGCTTGTTATCTCAAGTCATGTCCCAACCGGTCCGCTTCTGCGCCAAGATGGGGGATATTCTTCAGCGCTTTCTCAAGTTCGCCGAGTAATTTTCTCCGGGGAGATGTTTCTACAGGAGAAATTGAAGCTACCGGTTTCCCCCCTCGCACAAGGGTATAAGATTCCCCCCGATATCTAAC
>CAZIDC010000578.1:0-2324 GCA_964537885.1 uncultured Syntrophaceae bacterium
GATTTGGGTCGCGGAAGGGAAGAGAGAAGAAGGGATGAAGAAAATTCCGGAAAGATCTACGAAACGGGGGGTAAAAAGCGAACCGCTGGGAGTCCTGGCCATCTGGAACGGCGTGAATCCCCGGCAGGAAGTCGAATACCACGACTGGTACATTCAGCAGCATATGTTGGAGCGACTAAGGATTCCGGGGTTTCTCGCCGGGTGTCGTTATGTGGCCGTTGGCGGGGGGCTGAAATATTTTACTTGGTACCTGACATCCTCCGTCCACATTCTGCAGACCCCTGCTTACCGGGAACGAATCCAGCATCCCACGGATTGGACCCGCCGTATCATGCCCTCGTTTAAAAATATGAGCCGCTCGGCTTGCCGCCAGACCATTGACCTGGGGAGAGGAATCGGGGGGGCCACCGTAGCCCTAAGGATGAAGGCTTCGCCAGGCAGGGAGGGCGAACTGCGCGGGTGGTTATCGTCTTCGCTCTTTCCCGATTTGCTGCAATCCCCGGGCGCTTCCGGGATCATCCGGATGCGGCTTTGGGAAGCAGATCCAGGCGTGACTTATCAAAAAACAAGCGAGCAGGCCTTGCGGGGGGGGAAAGACACGATCATCGACTGGGCGGTAGTGGCCGAAGCCTCAACTCCTGCCCAGGCTGAGAAAGCAGGAAAAAATTTGAAGAGGTGTCCCTTTAAAGCTTGGGGGGCCGAGAGCGTTGAGCCTCCCTTCGTCTACCAGCTCATGCAATACTTCCCAGGTCCTGCGGGACGCTGATGAAGGATGGCCTTCGGGAGGACTCCCCTGACCCTTCCGGGAAGGAAGATCATTCCCGGATGAATGGCCCAACGGGGGAAAAAGATTTTCCGAAAGGGGGTGATGGAATAAAGGAAGAAACGGGAAGCCCATCATGGGGGAAGGAATAAAATATTGAATGAGGAGGAATGAAATGAGAAGAAATATTTTTATCTTTTTGGCGGCAGCCATCGCGGTCCTTTGGGGTCTTTCTTTAGAGAGCTACGCCCAGCAGAAAGTTGTCCGGTGGGGAGTCTCCGCTTCTTTGCAAAGAGAAGCCGGGATCGGGTCCAAGAATGCAACGGAGGTCGCCGCCCAGGAGATCAATGCCGCCGGGGGAATCCTGGGGCACAAGATTGAGGTTTTCTACGCCGATGATGAGGCCAGCCCGGAAAAAGGCATTACCGCCGTGAAAAAACTGATCTTCCAGGATAAGTCCGACTTTATCACCGGCGGATGGCTAAGCGGCGTGGGTTTGGCCCAGGCCGATCACATCTTCAACGCCAAGAAGCTCTGGTTTAGCGTGGGTCCAGCCACACCCAAGCTGGCCAGCATGGTTAAGGAAAATTATGCCAAAGCAAAATATTTTTTCCGCGTGGGCTGCGTCAACTCGGACTGGTTTGCCCATGACATGGCGCTCTTTGCGGAAGAATTTTTTATGAAAGAGCTGGGTTTAACGAAGGTGGCCTTGCTTCCCGAAAGCTCGGTCTGGGCCAGGGAAATGGAGGCCTACCTGAAAAAGGACTTAATGGTGCGGGGTTTGAAGATCGTTTACACCGATGTCTTTGATCCCAAGCGAACCGACTTTTCTCCCCAATTCTCTCAGATCCGGGCGAAAGGAGCGCAAATTCTGATGATGGTTCAAGCCGCATCTCCCGGTGTCCCCTTGACCAAGCAATGGGCCGCCACCAAGCTCCCGGTCCATCTCATGGGGTACAGCCTGGCGAGCCAGGTGACCGATTTCTGGGATAAAACCGGGGGGGCCTGTGAATACGAATCGACTCAATTAATCAATGGATCGAGAGCGCCGATCACTCCTAAAACCATTCCGTTTTATGACAAGTATGTAAAAGCGTACGGCATCTCCCCCACCTACACGGCCTTTGGACAATACGATGCCCTCTATCTGTTGAAGGCCGTCGCGGAGAAAGCCAACTCCCTGGATACAGAAGCCCTGATCAAGACCATGGAGACAATTCACTTCACGGGGGCCGCGGGAATTATTTCTTTCACCAACAACCATGACCTTAAGTACGGCAAAGACGGCAAAAAGCCAGCCTGGGCCCAATGGCAAAAGGGAAAACATGAAGTGATCTACCCCAAAACCTGGTCCACGGGGAAATACATTCCGCCGCCCTGGTTGAAGAAATAGGCGCAGAGCGCATCGTTGATACAAACATCCTCACCCTTCCCCTCTCCTCCGAAACTGCGAAAAAATTGGGGTGGGGGGAAAGAGAGGTTATCCATGTCCAGGGGCCGGAAAAGTTCGCTTGCCAAAATGATGCGGTGCTCTCCTTGTTGCCGGCAGGGGAATCAACTT
>CAZIDC010000579.1:0-2323 GCA_964537885.1 uncultured Syntrophaceae bacterium
CTTTGGGCCGTCGAGAGTCTTTATTTAAGTTCCTTGGATCCTATGGCCGGATTTACCTTTGCTTGGAGAAACGATTTGCTTTAGAATAGAAGGCAAAAAAAGTTGGGAGGTTGGTTTATGAAGACTTATCACATCATCGTGGTGCCTGGCGACGGCATTGGGCCTGAACTTGTGGATGCCGCGATTCAGGTGCTGGAAAAAATTCAGGAGCTGGCTGGCGATTTTCGCTTCTCCTACGCCTTTCATGAAGCTGGGGCAAACTTTTACCAGAAACAGGGAGTTAGCATTTCTGTGGAAACCCTGGAGGCCATCCGGCGGGCCGATGCCACCATGAAAGGGCCGGTAGGACTTCCCGGAGTCCGCCTGCCGGACGGCACTGAAGCCGGGGTTCTGGGAGGGGTGCTCCGCAGCGGATTCGACCTCTATGCCAATGTGCGGCCCATCAAACTCTTTCCCAAAGTTGCCATTCCCCTGAAGGACAGACCCCCGCAAAGCATCGACTACGTGATCGTGCGGGAAAATACCGAAGGCCTCTATGCTTCCCGCGCTCGCGGACTGATGCTCGAACAGGCGGCTACCGATACTCTCCTGCTAACCCGCAAGGGATGCGAGAGAATCTGTCGCTTTGCTTTCCAGTTGGCCAGGGACAAGTCCAGGGGGGCCCCCGAAGACGGGCGAAGGAGAGTGACTCTGGTGGAAAAGAGCAACGTCTTGCGAAGCTTCTATTTCTTTCGCCAGATTTTTGCCGGGGTGGCCCGGGAATTCCCGGAGATTGAGGCAGAGAATCTCTATGTGGACGCTGCCTCCGCGGCTCTGATCATGCGCCCGCAACATTTTCAAGTAATCGTTACCGAGAATATGTTCGGCGATATCCTCAGCGATTTGGGCGGAGCTACGATCGGAGGCTTGGGAATGTGCCCATCGGCCAACATGGGCGACGAACGCGCCTACTTTGAGCCCATCCACGGCTCGGCCCCGGACTTAGCCGGCAAAAACAAAGCCAACCCCCTTTCCCAGATCATGGCCGCCGGAATGATGCTCGAATACCTGGGCCGAAAGAAGGAAGCCCTTTTATTAGAAAAAGCCATCCTCCGGGCCCTGGAAAAAGAATGCTTCCATATTTCTTCAAACGGCATGGTTGAAGAGGGTTCCCGCCGGGTAGCCGCCGCCCTCATAGAAGAATTGGCTGGCTGCTATGAGAGGGGAATTTAAACCTTCTGGCCGACCAACTCTGAGGCGGGGACTCCAGATTTTTTTCATCAACGTTTCCTTCCTTCAAATTCAGTTGAAAGGTGTGCCAAAAATGTGATAGAGACAAGCCAAATAAAACCGAATGGGTACAATACAAAAGAAAGGATAAAGCAATGGACTTCCTCAGGGCTTACCAGGTTCGTTTTCCCAGGGGCGTAACCTTTGGTTTGGGGGCCTCGGAAAAAGCTGGAGAAATTGCCAAAAGCTATGGGGCAAAAAAACCTTTGATTGTGACGGATCAAATTTTCGGCCCGGTCGGAATCATTGAGAAGCTTTCCCAAACGATCTCCCGGGCCGGGTTACAGCCCGTGATTTATGACGGCGTGGTGACCGAGCCGACAACCCAGCAGGTTCAGGAAGGGCTGGAGGCCTATAAAAAAGAGAGTTGCGATCTTATCATCGGCCTGGGCGGGGGTAGTTGCCTCGACGCGGCCAAGGGGATCGCCGTTTTGGCTACCAATGGGGGGCGCCTCCAGGACTATGAAGGCCGGGGCAAGGTTAAAAAACCCAAAGCTCCCCTGATCGCCATTCCGACAACCGCCGGTACAGGATCAGAGGTAAGCTGGGGCAGCGTAATTACCGATACAGAACGAAAAGTCAAATTCATTATCCATAGTCCGCAAATCATTCCGGAAGAAGCCATCGAAGACCCCCTATTAACTCTTTCCATGCCACCGAGCATCACGGCGTCAAGCGGAATGGACGGACTGACTCATGCCATTGAAGGATTCATTTCCATGAGGGAAGCCAATCTGGGCTACGGATCCCTTCCTCTCATCCATTACCTGGCTCTTCCGGCCATAGAATTGATCAGCCATAACCTGCGCCAGGCTTGGGCGAATGGAAAAGACATAGAAGCCCGGTCCAATATGCTGCTCGGCCAACTGCTCGCTGGCTTCACGTTTGCCAATAATGGAACAACGTTAGCCCACGGAATGGCCCGGCCCCTGGGGGCATACTTTCACATTCCCCACGGCCTCGCCAATGCGATTTGCCTTCCCCAGGTTATGGCTTTTACCTGGGTCGCTGCCCCCGATAAATTTGCCCAGATTGCCCGGGCTATGGGCGAAAA
>CAZIDC010000580.1:0-2323 GCA_964537885.1 uncultured Syntrophaceae bacterium
AAGGAGGGAAAATGAAAAGTCGGGAGCAAGTCATCGATGAAGCTGCGGCAAAAGCATTCCAGCTTTTAAAAACCGGCCAAAGGCGGGCCTGATCCCAGACCGTCCTGCAGGTCATGCAGGAGGCCCTGGGGAAAGTCGATCCCATGATGATCAAGGCCGTGGGCCCCATGGCCGGCGGGAGCCGGATGGGGTCTTTGTGCGGGGCTTTGCAGGCAGGGGTTTTGACTTTAGGGATGCTCTACGGGGCCGAAGGGGAAAACCTGAGCAGCCAGGAAGCCCTGGTGGAGTCTTTTCAGCCGGCGATGCGCTTCTACCAGGAGTTCGAGAAAGCCTTCGGCAGCCGGAACTGCCCGGAGATCATCCACGCCGACCTGAACAATCCCGAGGAGAGAAAGAAATGGGTGGACCGGGGCGGCCTCGAGGAATGCGCCCGCCTCTGCGGCCGGACGGTCAAAATTCTCTTCGAAGTCATCCGGGAAAAGGAGGGAAAAGGGTAAAGTCCACGGACCGCCAAGAGAGGTACAAACACCTTGACAAAAAGATCAGATAATTATTTAATCAGCTTGACTTTCTCTGGGAGAGCAGCAAGAAGGAGAAATTTTCTGCCCGTCTGACTTCTCTTGTATCGCTGGCCCGGATCAACCCGGTAGAAGACAGGTTTCCCTGAAGCCGGGAAACCGGCGTTTCCCAAAAAAAACAGGCAGAAGCAGGGAGAAAAACCATGCAGCCGGCGGGGAATAGTCGGCAGAGGAAGAAGTGAAAATCCTTGGCATCGAAAAATTCAGACACCCTGGAAAGGAGGAAGCAATGAGAAAGCAGATTTCTTTGGTAGGATGCATCCTGGCCTTATTTGTGCTGGCCGCCGTGTGCCCTTCGTGGGCCCAGGATACCCTGAAAGTGGGAGCCATGTTCAGCCAGACGGGTGCAGGTTCAGCAGTTGGAAAAATCCAGGTGGAAGCGGTCAAGCTGGCCGTTAAGGAAGTGAATGACAAAGGCGGCGTTACCATGGGTGGCAAGAAAATGAAGGTTGAAGCGGTCATTCGCGATGACGAGACCAAGCCGGATGTGGCCGTGCGGAGATTGCGGGAATACCAGAATGACGGCATCAATCTCCTCGTCGCCGGGACTTTCGCCCATGTCAGCCAAGCCCTGAATGAGCAGGTCAAAGGCGGGCAGACCTACGTCATGGTCCCCAACGGAATCCAGGAGAAGACCTTTGAAAAGAAGGAAAAGGCTCCCTATTTTTCCTCCACCTTGGGCGGCGTGGACGCCATCGGGAGGATCTGCGGCGATTATGTGGCCAAGACGTACAAGCCCAAGAGTGTCGTGCTCTTTCTCCCGGATTATGCCTATGGCCATGGGGCGGCCAAAGGGGCGAACAAGGTTTTCAAGGAAAAATACCCGCACATCAAGATCAGCGAGGTCTGGTCTCCGGTTGGCACCCCTGATTTCACCTCCTATATCATCAAGATCAAGGAAGCCAAGCCCGACGCGGTGATGATGGGTCACTGGGGCAACGATGCCATCAACGCCCTGAAGCAGGTGTATGAATTGGGGTTGAGAAAGGAATCGAAGATTTTCTATAATTCGATCGGGTACACCTTGGCCTCTGGAGTCCCTGCCGACGCCCTGGATGGGGTGACCATGGGCTGGTGGTGGTACCATGATTTGAGCGGGCTGAAAGATCCGGCGACCGAGAATGCGGTCAATGAATTTGCCAAGAAGTATCTCAAGGAATTCGGGGACATACCGGACACGTTTGCGATGTACACTTACATTGCCGTGATGGAAACCCTGCGCGGGGTCCAGACGTCCAACTCCACCGACCCGGCCAAAGTTTACAAGGCGATCATGGACAAACCGGAATTCATGGGTCCGAAAGGCCCGGCGAAGTGGCGCATCGACGGCCGGCCGGATTACAAATATGCCTATTTCATCCTGGACGGAAAAGGGTCCAAAGCGCGGAAGGACAAGCATGATATCGCCAAAATCGTCCAAGCCTACAGCGGTCCCGAGCTTTGTCTTCCCCTGAAAGAAATGGGATATTAATCCAAATTTAGAATGTGGAATTCGGAGTGCGGAATGTAGGGGCGCGCGGCGCGCGCCCTTGAAGCATTCGGAGTGCGGAATGCGGGGGCACGCTGTCCCGCGAAACGCGGGATGCCCCTACATGATGGATTGAATTTATGTCCATGGTTCTTCAGGCCGAGGGGTTGAGCAAACATTTCGGGGGCCTTGTTGCGGTCGACCGGGTGAGTTTCCAGATTCAGCCCAATGAATCCGTTGGGATCATCGGACCCAATGGGTCCGGAAAGACGACCTT
>CAZIDC010000581.1:0-2315 GCA_964537885.1 uncultured Syntrophaceae bacterium
CTTACCTCGGCAATCTTTATCGGGTCCATGCCGGAGTGGTTCCCGTGGTGGCCAGGATATTTTCAATATTATTTTACTCTCTTTCTCCTGACAACCCCCGTCCAGTTCTGGGCCGGCTGGCAGTTTTACCGAGGATTCTGGTTAGCCCTGAAACACCACACCTCGGACATGAACACTCTCATCGCCGTAGGAACTTCAGCCGCTTACGGGTACAGCGTCGTGGTCACCTTCCTTCCCCAAGCCTTCAAGTCATTCGGTCCAAAGCTGGGGGTCTATTATGACACTTCGGCCATGATCATTACCCTCATCCTTCTGGGGAAGCTGCTGGAAGCCATTGCCAAAGGGCACACCTCGGAGGCGATTAAGCGGTTGATGGGCCTGCAGGCCAAGACTGCCAGGATTATCCGCGAAGGGAAGGAGCTGGACATTCCGGTGGACGAGGTTCGCCCGGCGGATTTAGTCAGGGTCAGACCCGGGGAAAAAATTCCGGTGGATGGAATTGTCCGGGAGGGCCATTCAGCAGTAGATGAGTCCATGCTTACAGGGGAGAGCATCCCCGTTGAAAAACAACCGGGAGATCCGGTCATGGGGGCGACGATTAATAAAACGGGTTCCTTTACATTCGAAGTCACCAAAGTGGGGCGAGAGACGGCCTTGGCCCAGATCATCAAACTGGTCGAGGATGCGCAGGGATCAAAAGCGCCGATCCAGCGCCTGGCGGATAAAGTGGCCAGCATTTTCGTTCCCGCCGTGATCCTGATCGCCCTAACGACTTTTGCGCTATGGATGATTTTCGGGCCGAAGCCATCCTTTACCATGGCCCTTCTTAGCTTTGTAGCGGTGCTAATCATTGCCTGCCCCTGTGCCATGGGCTTGGCCACGCCCACGGCCATCATGGTCGGCACAGGCCGGGGGGCTGAGAACGGCATCCTTATCAAGGGCGGGGAGAGTCTGGAGACGATTCACAGGGTAAAGACCATCATATTCGATAAAACGGGAACACTCACCCAGGGCAAGCCTGTCGTGACGGATATCGTTGTAAACAATGGTTTTGCAGAGGAACAGGTCCTGCTGTGGGCTGCCTCCGTTGAGAAGGGGTCGGAACACCCCCTGGGCGAGGCCATCGTAAATGCCGCTAAAGAAAAAAAACTGCCGCTTCACCCCACCGAGGACTTTCAGGCTATTCCGGGACAGGGGGTAAAGGCAAAGCTTGATGGCCAAAACCTGCTCTTAGGGAACCTCAAGCTGATGGAAGAAAACGAGGTAAGAGTGGATGGGCTCCGGGAAGCGGCAGAAAAATTGGCCAATGAAGGAAAGACGCCGATGATCGTGGCCCACAATGGAAAGGCAGCGGGGATTTTAGCCGTGGCGGACACGCTCAAACCGAACTCCCGGGAAGCGGTTGAAGCCTTGCACCGTCTAAACCTGGAGGTAATCATGATTACCGGCGACAACGAGCGCACCGCTCGGGCCATTGCTTCGGAGATCGGAATCGACCGGGTTTTCGCCGAAGTCCTCCCCTGGGAAAAAAGCAAACAAGTAAAAAAGCTGCAGGATGAAGGGAAGATAGTAGCCATGGTAGGAGACGGGATCAACGATGCGCCGGCCCTCGCTCAGGCTGATGTTGGCATCGCCATCGGCACGGGTACGGACGTGGCCATGGAATCTTCCGATATTACGCTAATCACCGGAGACCTGCGGGCCGTGGTTGCAGCCATCCAGTTGAGCAAAAAGACGATCCGCACGATCAAGCAGAATCTTTTCTGGGCTTTCTTCTACAACATTCTGGGCATCCCCATCGCCGCCGGCGCCCTCTATCCCTTCTGGGGAATCCTTCTCAACCCCATGATCGCTTCCGCGGCCATGGCGATGAGCTCCGTGTCAGTGGTAAGCAATTCTCTCCGCTTGAAACGTTTCCGGCCGAAAATTTAACAGGCTGCGGAACAATCTACCGCACTGTCACTCCCGCAAAAGCGGTCCGCCTCAGGCGGAAAGAAAACCTCGGAAAGACTGGATTCCTGCTTCCGCAGGAATGGCTGCCAAAGTCCGGAAAGGACTTTACCAGAAGGCTAAAAAGGGTTCAAGGATTCGAGGGGTCATGGATGCGAGGGTTCAGGAGTTCCGACACTTTTAAATTTCCATTAAAGCCCTGGAACCCTTGATCCCTTGAACCCCGCTTTCCTTCTTCCTTGACCTTATCCTCTCCAATCTGCTATTTTGCTACTCGAAAGGTCTTTTGAATCGAAGATTCCGATGTAAGGGGAGGGGCGATGGAGACGATTTTCAAGAACGGAAACATCCTGACCATGGAAGAA
>CAZIDC010000582.1:0-2314 GCA_964537885.1 uncultured Syntrophaceae bacterium
CTTCGGCGCCTGCTCTTTTGCCCGGGCAACGAGAAAATTGGTATGATCGACCAACTAAATTGGAGGTGATCCCAAATTTTTTATCCTATTTTACGCGCAGGAGAATGTCTTTGACTTTTTCGAGATATTCGGGTCTCTTTTTGGTCCAATAATCGTCATCGTAACTTTTAAGAAGGTTAACCTTGGCTAAGGGAATCATACCCGGAGCAAGGCCGGCAAAGTCGATGTCCCCGCGCGCCGGCCGGCGCAGGAATTGGGCGAGAATCTGCTTGCGGGTTTCCACGCTCGTGGCCCAATCCATGAACTTGCGGGCGTTTTCCCGGTTTGGGCCGCCTTTGATGATCGCCAGACCTTCGGTATAGGCCAGCGTTCCTTCAGCAGGATAGACGACCTCGACCGGTGCGCCGTCTTTCTTTAACCGGTAGGCGGCATATTCCAGGGTTATGCCGGCCGGGAACTCTCCTCCGGCCACCCCGGTGTAGACAATAGAGGATTGCTGGGTAATCTTGGCGTGTTTAAGGAATTTTTCCAACTTTTTCCAGCCAGCTTCATTGTCCCCCCAGAGGGAAAGCATAATGGCCATTTGGGAGTAAGCTGAACCGGCGTTGTTGGGATTGCAGAAGGCAACCTTGTCCTGCCATTTAGGGTCGAGGAAATCACTCCACGCTTTGGGCGCCTGAGCGGGAGTGAGCAGCTTGGTATTATACATTAGAACCATGACGTGGAGAATCTTGCCGATCCACATCCCGTTGGGGTCTTTGTATTCTGCCGGGTAGGCATTGAAGTCTTTAATCTTGTACGGCTCCCAGAGATCCATGTTGTTTTGCAGGATGATGTTGGAGAACCCGAGACCCACATCGCCGAGGGGGCGGCTTTTTTCCGCTTTCATCCTTTTGATTAAAACCCCGGATCCGGCCCGGACCATTTCGCACTTGATACCGGTGGCCTTTTCAAAGGCAGCGGCCATTATGTCGTTCTGTTGTTGCTGGTTGGAACTGTAAACAATCACCTTGCCGTTGGCCATTGCCGGCGGGGCAATCAAAAGCGCAGAAAGAGTTAAAAGTCCTGTCCAGATTAAAACGAATTTGCATCTTTTCATTTTTCCCTCCTCAATGGAATAAGAGTACTGTCAAAAATTAACCCCAGAGAACAGCGGCATAGCCGCAACTAAAAATATATATCTCGCAGAGCCCACAAAGAACACAGAGAAAAATTTAATTTTTCCCCTCTTTTTTTATGAAATGGGTTAGCCCCTGCCCAGCTTGCCAGCAAAACAACAAGCGGCTTAAAAAACCCCTTCGGTCTACCTTCCCCAAGGGCGGGATTCGCTTTTCTTCGATTTGCCCCTATCCTAATCTTTATTAACCCTCCCTGTCAAGAAACGGGAAGGCTATGCCTCTCACCCCTTTTCATTCTCAATTGAAAATTCACGGAAAATTGCCAAGACGAGGTAGGATAATGTTAAATCACTTATAAAATCCTGGCTTCGAAGCTACCCTCCTCCACTTTCTCCTTTATGGCCTCATATTCTTGCGGGCTGACAGGCCGGTAAACTACCTTATCCCCCGGAAGAATCAAGAGGGGCGGATCTTTCTCCGGGAACCACTGCTTCAGGGGAGACATGCCAATCCAATACCACCCCGTAGGCCCGGCTAATGGCTTGAAGACACTCCCCAATCCTCCGGCGATCAATACGGCTCCCGCCGGGACTCCTAAATTCGGCGTTTTTTTTCGCGGCAGGGAATCCAGGGGAGGAGGAATCCTGAAATGGGCCGATCCGCCGATGAATCCGGTGTCATAGATAAAATATTCTTTTCCACTGTGGAGATGGATGACCTCTGCGGAAGACAAGTTGAGTAGTTGAGCCACCCATTCAAGGTCGGGCCCATATTCCCCTCCATAAACAATCGGGATGGCAAAAAGGCGGGATTGGGGCAAGGGAGTATCGCCCATTCGCCCTTCGATCTCCCTCAGTTCTCGGATCAATTTCTTCACCCCGATTTTCAGCGGGTCGTAATAAACGAACAAGGAACGGATCGTCGGATTGCATTCGACCACTCCCGCGATTCTACTATTCTCCAGGGTATACATCATTTTATGAACCCGGCGGTTGGTCTCCTCGTCCAAGGAATTACCGAATTCCACAGAGATACCCCTGTCTCCAACGATCAGGAAGCGTGCTCTTTTATAGCGGTTCATACTTCCAATTTTTAATCCCGAATCACCCCGTCTCCACCCTTTCCGTCGGAGGAGCCTTGAGTTTATCCTTAAATAAGTTTTCGCTTTTAAATCCCCCTTTGAAAAAGGGGGACAT
>CAZIDC010000583.1:0-2308 GCA_964537885.1 uncultured Syntrophaceae bacterium
TTGCCCATCTGATTACTGGCATGATGTATTTGCCACCGGCAAGATACAATCCCGCTAAGAAAACTAAAGGGGAAATTTCACCCCTCCCGGCAATTTCTGGAAAATCTCTTTTGATTGTAATCCGGTGAGCTGTCGAAGGCGGTTTTCTATCTCTTTCTGGATGACTCCAAACCCTCCCAGGCTGGCTTTGGCCCCCTGGATCGGGCTGCCAACCTTGCTGAACACCTTGGAGGATAGTTCCTTCTCAAAGTTCGCCGCGTACTTTTGAAGTTGGGATTGAACGGCGTTCTTGATCTGATCCCAAAGGTCGGAAGAGACTTCAACCTGATAGTGATCCAGGGGTCCGCTCACTTTGGCCTTCACTGAGAAGTTGGAAATCCCCTCCAGGGCCGAACCCATAGCAGCCTGCCAGGGGGTAGACTCCCCTTTCTTCCCGAGCTCAAAACGAGTCGACTTCAGGGTGGTGGTCAGGTCCGCGGCAATCGTATCTTTTCTCAGGGTACCTTGAAGGTCGAAGTCGGCGTTTCCATCCATCAACTTTAGGGGGAAATCCTCCCGGGCGGATAAACTTAGGTCCTTAGTTTGGTATCCCTGGACGGCCACCTTTATCTGGTCGCTCCTGCGCGCGGGAGAGATATGGTCCAGGACTCCCTCCACTTTCACCCGGCTGGCCAGCTTCAGTTTCTCTCCTGCCAACATGAATCTCAAGGGGCGCCCTAAAATTTCCGGGTCTGGAGTAATGTCCTGGATCCGGGCGGTCAGATCCCCGATGTCCAGCTGCAGGGAAGCGTTGAGCAAATGAATCAGAAAATCGGGAACCGGGTGGGTTTCGGGATAACGGACATCGACCCCCTTGCCCCGGATGGGCTTGACGATCTCTGCTTTCCCCTTCTTCTCTTTGGGGCGTTCCAGGAGGGGGTTCAGTTTTTCCCGCCAGAAAAGAGCCTTCTCCACCCATTCCTGGGCTTTCCCCTTAAGGAGCAACCGCGCCCAGTTGCCTGTCTGAAGAGACGAGGGGCCGTATTTGTCCTTAAGATGTTTAATGTCTTCCAGAGGAGCCTTTTCCAGTTCGGTGATCTGGCTCTTCCAGGAGGTCAGCTTGACCGACACTTCATTCTGCATCCTCCGGATACGGTCGATCTCTCCGGCGATTTCCTGCTGTATCTTCAGAGCATCGCCGGCCCCGCCCACAATCCCGCCGATTCCTCCTCTGGAGGATGACCTTACTTTTTCAATCCGGTTCTTGTATTCATCGATCTTCTTCTGATCCGGAAGCTCGGCCAGTCGTTTCTGCCACTTCCCCTTCTCCGCGGTCATATCTTTCTGCAGGGATTCGGCCAATCTGACTGACTTCAAGTCTTCTTTCTGCAGGATTTTTTCCACACTGGCAAGGTCAAAAGAGGGAATTTCGATTGCAGGCAACTTCCCTTCCCGCTTTTTCTCCTGGGAGGAGGGCTCCTTTGGGGTTTTAGGAATGGCTCCAGAGTGCGTCCTGGGGGTTCCCACCCGAACCCGTTCCATGCTCATTTCTTCGATGATGATCTTCCGCAACAGCAGATTGAACGCATCTATCTTGCAGGAGATTCGGCCCACTTCCACCGCATTCTTCATGGGTTCATGCGGGTTGGCAACCTGGAGCCCCTGGAGAGTCAACCCGAAAGGAAAGAGGGAAAGATCCGCTTTGGCGAGTTCCACCTTGGCTCCTACCATCTTGGTTCCCGTCTCCTCGATCAGCCGCTCGACGAGACGATCAGCCAGGAGGTACCAGAAAACCAGGACCAGGACAAGAACCGCTGCAAATCCGGCCAGACCCTGCCAGCGGACCCACTTCGTCATTATTTACCTCGCCCATCCAGAGACGGATTTATAGATGGAGTAAAATTTGCTTGCGGTCAAGGCTTGCATGATACGGCTCTTCCGCACCCATTCCAGGACATGGGCCCGATATCGGCGAATGCCCCAATTCGCCAGGAAGAGCAGGGGCAGAAAACACAAGAGAGAAAAGAAGAAACTCCCCATCAGGACCGAGTTGTTGAAACGGGACAACCGCCAGATTGTTGAATTGTAGAGCGTTGTCCATAGTCCCCCAAGCGAGTCGGCGGTTAGGAGGGCCAACCCCATTCGGTGGAAAAGGGGGTCCAGCAGGTAGGCGATCCCGGAAAACGCTGCCAGGCCCAGCAAGAAGGTGGACAGGTTTACCCTCAAAATCAGGATCAAAAAGACGATGACGAAATTGTGCAGACTCACGAAAGGGGTAAACCCAGCGACCATGGCAAAACCCAAAGCCAGGCTGATTTGACCGGGGTCG
>CAZIDC010000584.1:0-2308 GCA_964537885.1 uncultured Syntrophaceae bacterium
GGGGAGGGTCAGGGTGGGGGTGATAATGTCCAAGAATATTTATGCTTTCTATTTTCATCCCCCTCACCCCCGCAAGGGGAGAGGGAGTTTCCGGATGGACACTATTTAGCCATGGCATCCGCATAATCCAGGACTTTGTCGATCACCCTCAATCCCTCTCGGAGTTCTTCCTCTTTAATGCACAGCGGCGGAGCGATGAACAGAAAATTCCAGCGAACCGTGGTGTAAACTCCGGCTTCCAGCAGACGCTTGTTGATCTCCCGGCTCACCGCTGCGTCGGCACCCATGGCGTTCCACTTCACCAGGGGTTCGCGAGTCTTTTTATCTTTAACCAGCTCGATCGCCCAGAAAAGCCCGATTCCCCGGGCATCTCCCAGGCTTCGGTGCCTGGCCTTCATGACCTCAAGCTCCTCCTTGACCACCTCGCCCATGGCTACCGCATTTTCGATTAAATTATCGTCACGGTATACCTTTAGAGTGGCGATGGCGGCCCCGCAAGCCAGGGGGTGGGCATTATAGGTCAATCCGGCGTAGAGCATCTGTTTATCAAGGACATCGGTTATCTTCTTGGAAAGGGCAACAGCCCCCAGAGGCACGTACCCGGAAGTCAACCCTTTGGCCATCGTGATCATGTCCGGGACCACGTTCCAGTTGTCTACGGCAAACCATTTACCGGTCCGCCCAAATCCAGACATAACTTCATCCGCGATTAACAAGATGGAGTTGCGGGTGCAGATCTCCCGTAGGCGCTCCAGATAACCATCCGGCGGGACGATGAGTCCATTGCTTCCCACCACTGACTCCACCAGGACAGCGGCCACGGTCTCCGGCGTTTCATACTGAATGACCTCCTCCACAGAATCCGCGCAACGAAGGTTACAGTTCGGGTAGGTCAGGCCGAAGGAACAGCGGTAACAATAAGGATCAAAAACCCGGACGACTCCGGGCATGGCGGGCTCCACCGGAGGTCTTCGCGGGTCTCCAGTCAGGGCGATCGCCCCGTAGGTGGCTCCATGATAGGAGCGATAGCGGGTGACGATTTTCCATTTCTTGGTGAAGGCTCGGGCCATCTTCACGGCATTTTCGTTGGCATCGGCGCCGCCGAGGGTAAAGAAAAATTTTTTCAGGTCCCCCGGGGTGACTTCGGCCAGAGCCTTGCCCAGGAAGGAACGCGACTCGTAAGCCAAGCCGGGAGCGATAAAACAGACTTTCTCCGCCTGCTTCTGGATGGCCTCTACGACTCGGGGATGTTGATGGCCGATATTCTGGTTCATGAGCTGGGAAGTCATATCCAGATATCGTTTCCCGTTCTCATCCCACATGTGGACTCCCTGGGTTCTGGTGATCACTAAAGGATCCAGGGCCGACTGGACACTCCAGGAATGCATCACGTATTCCCGGTCATAAAATTTAACGTCGCTTGCGCTCATCCCTTCCTCCTTTTTAATATGCTTTTTATAACATCAGCCCCTGAGGATGGCAAGGTTTCCCCGGTCAGTATTTCACCTCTGACAGGAAAAGACCCTGGGGAGGGGCGGTTATTCCCGCCTGGCGCCGGTCCCGGGCTTGCAAGATGCGGGCGAATTTTTCCCCGGATATTTTTCCCTTGCCCACTTCGACGAGCGTTCCCACGATGTTGCGGACCATATGTTTCAAAAAGCCGTCGGCCTCGATGGTAAAACAGAGCAAGCTCTGGCCGTCCACCGACCATTCGGCCTGAAAAACTTCCCGAACCGGTTCGGGTGAATCCGGGTCAGCAGCCTGAAAGGAAGAAAAATCCTGCTTTCCGATCAGCCACCGGGAGGCCTCTTGCATGGCCTGAACGTTGAGAGGCGCGGGGATATGCCAGGAATAGTTACGATGAATGGCTGAAGGAATTTCACGGTTGAGGACCCGGTAGCAGTATGTTTTTCGCCTGGTCCAAAACTGTCCATGAAATTCGATATCTACTTCTTCAACCGCTTTGATGATTATGTCGGGAGGGAGGAGGCAGTTCAGACCCCGGAGGAATCCTTCCTCCGGAATGGAGGAGGAAGTTTTAAAGCTGGCTACCTGGCCCAGGGCGTGGACTCCGGCGTCCGTCCTTCCGGAAGCGCAAAGCCGGACAGGCTGCCGGGTCATGATTTCGATCTTCTTCTCAACGACCTCCTGGACCGTCAGTCCATTCGGCTGGACCTGCCACCCATGATAATTCGTCCCATCATATTCGATCAGCAGTTTGATGTTACGCATGAATAAGTTTCGGGCTTCGGGGTACGTTTTTTTGGTCTTACTAATGAGTTCATGGGTAAGGCGGCATGATTCGTCA
>CAZIDC010000585.1:0-2306 GCA_964537885.1 uncultured Syntrophaceae bacterium
GGTCCTTCAGCAGAAAAATCTCTATAAAAAAATCGCCTCCCTGGCCGAAGATCTCTGCCGAGGATTGGAAGACCTCGTCCGGCAAAAAGGGATCCCGGCCCGAATCAACCGGTCCGGCTCGATGTTTACCCTTTTCTTCACGGCCGATGAAGTAGATGACTACGAATCAGCCAAGAAAGCCGATACCGGGAGGTATGCAAAATTCTTTCAGGGAATGCTGGCGGCGGGGGTCTGGCTTCCACCCTCTCAGTTCGAAGCCTGTTTTATTTCCGCGGCCCATACAGAAAAGGATGTTGAAAAAACTTTGGAGGCGGCAAAGTCGGCCTTGGACAGGGTGACTTCGTAGCTTTGTTAAAGACTCCTTTCCAAAAAATTCTAAAAAACCCTTGACAATATTTTAACGGATGTGGTAACTAAACAATCCTTGAATGAATATTCATTCATCAATGATTTCAAGGATTCCTCTAAAATAGCTTGGATGTGAAGAATCTTTGTCCGGAAAGGAAGGGGATAAAGGCCGCGTGCCCGGGGTCCGATGGAGGAAGATAAAAGGAAGCTCTACAGGAGGCTCATGCGTTATAGCGCAGTAGGCCTGGAGATGGGCTTCTCGGTGGCCATCGGCGTGGCTATGGGGTACTACCTGGATCGATATTTTAACACCAGCCCGTGGTTGATGCTGATCTTCCTTATGCTGGGCGTGGTCGCAGCTTTTCGGAGCCTTTTCTCCTTGATGAAGGACGTTGAACGGAACGAACGCAGAAAGTAACCCTTCGACTGGGGCGAGGCAACGGGAAACCCGGAAACTGGTCGCCATCGAGAAAAGAAGCGTCCAGATCCTGTTTTTATTCCTCGTGGCCAGCTTGTGGTTTCAGAGCGGGTCGGTATCCCTGGGAGTGGTCCTGGGGGGAGGGGTGGCCATTCTAAATTTCCGCTGGCTCTGGCGCATTGCGGAAAAGGTATTCTTTGAAGAAAAAAAGTTTTACGCCGTTCAGGCTCTTTTTAAATTTATCGCTCTGGTTTTCGTGGTTTTTTGTATTCTGCGCTTCATTGAAGTTAATCCCATCGCCTTTGTCGTGGGCATTTCCACCCTGCTTGCAGGCATTCTCTTTGAGGTTATCCGGGAATCGCTCCGGGCAGGTAGAAAAGGAAACGCATAATGGCTGAGCATGCTCCTTTTTTATGGTTCTCTTATCTGCCTTTCATTGGGAATCTTCCCCATCAGGTTTCAATGGCTCTTTTTGTCCTTTTTGCGCTCTCCCTTTTGTCCTACTTGGCCTTTCGCAAAATGGCCATGAGCCCAGCAACGGGAGTACTCGTTCCCTCAGAAAGGTTCACTCTGCGGAATGCCTTCGAAATCTTCACGGAGATCATTTTAAAGTTTCTGGATGACATTATCGGGCACCGGGGCCGGGAATTCCTGCCCTTAATCGGGACCCTTGGATTTTTCATCCTCTTTTCCAATCTCCTCGGCCTGGTACCAGGCTTTCTGCCGCCGACGGATAATTTAAATACCACGGTGGCCTGCGCCTTGGTGGTCTTTTTTGCCACTCATTATTTCGGACTCAAAGCCCACGGTTTCAAGTACCTAAAACACTTTCTCGGGCCGGTCTTGTGGCTCTCCCCCCTCTTTGTCATCATCGAAGTCATCAGCCATTTGGCCCGGGTGCTCTCGCTTTCCATGCGTCTATTCGGCAATATCATGGCTGACCATATGCTTTTATCTTTGACTCTGATTACTCCATCCCTGCTGGTTCTTCTTCTCCCACCGCTGGCGATGTTCATGGGGGTTTTCGTTTCGCTGATCCAGACTTTCATCTTTATGCTCTTATCTATGGTCTATATTTCCCTGGCGATCGAGGAAGAGGAACATTAGAGGCTAAGTGACTAAAGTTACAGGTTGCAAGTTGCAAGTTACGAATTGAAGATGGAGAAAAGCATTTTATAAAGAAAGGGGAGGTATTGGATGATGAAGAAAAAAATGGTGTGGATTTCCGTTCTGGTCTTTGGGTTGAGCTGCCTTTTTGCTTCTTATGCTTTGGCTGCGGAGAAAGAAGCCCTGGGCCAAGACGCCAAAAAGTTTATCGGACTGGCCTGCGGTCTGGCCATTGCTATCGCCGCCCTGGGTGGAGGACTGGGACAGGGAATCGCCATTTCCAAAGGTCTGGAGGGAATTGCCCGCAACCCGGAAGCTCAGCCTAAGATCTTCATTCCCATGATTGTCGGGTTGGCTTTGATCGAATCCCTGGTGATTTACGCCCTGGTAATTTCCATCATGCTTTATGCTAAACTTTAGTCCCGGATGATGC
>CAZIDC010000586.1:0-2305 GCA_964537885.1 uncultured Syntrophaceae bacterium
GCGATAGGAGAGAAAGTCATGACGCAGCTTGAATATGCCAGGCAAGGAACGGTGACGGAAGCCATGAAAAAATGCGCCTCCGCCGAGGGCGTTTCCGCTGATGCGATCCGGCAGGGATTAGCCGAAGGGACCATGGTCATCACCCAAAACCTGAAGCACCGGGCGATCGCCCCTCTGGCCATTGGCAAGGGGCTTCGCACCAAGGTGAATGCCAATGTGGGAACCTCCAGGGACCATATGAACGTGGAAGAAGAGCTGGAAAAAGTGCGGGTGGCAATCGAGGCCGGAGCGGACACGATCATGGACCTGTCCACCGGCTTGGCCATCGATGAAACCCGCAAGGCAGTGCTCCGAGCTTCCAGCGTTCCTCTGGGGACTGTGCCCATTTACCAGGCGGCCATCGAAATGCCCGAAAAGAAAAAGCGGCCCATGGTAGAGATGACTGGCGACGACCTCTTTGAAGTAATTGAGCGTCACGGCGAGGATGGGGTTGACTTCATCACTGTCCATTGCGGAGTGACCCAGAACTCCGTGGAGAAGATTAAGAAGGAAGGCCGCCTGATGGGGGTAGTCAGCCGCGGGGGCGCGATCTTAGTGGAATGGATGGATTACAACAAGAAAGAAAACCCCCTCTTCGAACATTACGACCGGCTACTGGAGATCGCCAAAGCCTTCGATATGACCCTGAGCCTCGGAGACGGCCTCCGCCCCGGGTGTTTGGCCGACGCCACCGACCGGGGGCAGATTCAGGAATTAATCCTCCTGGGAGAGCTGACTGAAAGAGCCTGGGCCAAGGGCGTCCAGGTTATGATTGAAGGACCGGGACATGTGCCTATGGACCAGATTGAAGCCAATGTTCTATTGCAAAAGCGAATTTGTCATGGGGCTCCCTTCTATGTCCTGGGCCCCTTAGTCACCGACATCGCCCCCGGCTATGATCACATTACCGGCGCGATCGGCGGAGCGATCGCGGCTAAGGCCGGAGCCGACTTCCTTTGCTACGTAACCCCATCGGAGCACCTCAGGCTTCCGACCGTCGAAGACGTGCGGGAAGGGGTCATTGCCTCAAGAATCGCGGGCCACGCCGCCGACATCGCCCGGGGTCTGAAAGGGGCCATGGAGCAAGATTGCCGGATGGCCCGAGCCCGCAAGGCCCTCAACTGGCAGGACCAGATCCGGCTTTCAATCGACCCGCAGAAAGCCCGGAAGCTCCGGGAGTCCAGCCTGCCCCAGGAGAGCGACGTCTGCACCATGTGCGGCGAACTATGCGCGATCAAAAAAGTCGCCAAGCTGCTTTGATCTTCAGCAACCTGTTTTTCCAACGCCATGGCGATCGACACGTATCCTCATGCTGCGAATTGAAATAATTGCTCACTCAGCACTAAGTCCTGAGTAAATAAATATGTTACCGAATTTATGAACCGATGGACTTAGCCTGCAATCTATGGCAAGCAAAATTATCCTTCCCCTTGTTACATCATATTGATTCCTTGGCCCCTGTATGATAGTTTGGGGGCCAGTGAGATATGAAAAAATCCGAAGGAATAAAATTGAGCCTCCGGCGAATAAATTTTCTTTACCGGTTCATTATCGTCATGGGTTATGTTTGTTTTCACTCCATCTACCGGTTAAGGGTTGAAGGCCGGGAAAATATCCCTTCCGAGGGCCCGGCTGTTATTCTGCCCAAGCACCAGTTCTGGACGGACATCCCGATCGTCGGATTGGCGGTTTCAAGGCCAATGAACTACATCGCCAAGCAGGAGCTATTCATTTATCCGGTTGTCAGGCATTTTTTATCTTCCGTTGGCGCCGTCCCCATTGATCGTCTGAACCCGGTTAAAACCCTGGATTCTTTCCGCTACGTCGAACAGCTGCTGCAGCAGGGAGAGGCCATGGTCCTTTTCCCGGAAGGAACCTATTATCCGAACTCCATGGGACGGGGAAAACATCGCTTCATCCAGAGCCTTTTGCGCATCCAGGGGAAAAGGGGATGGAGCGGGGAAAAAGCGATTCCCTTTATTCCCATGGGCATTCAGTACCGGGGGAACAAATTCCGGCCGGAAGTTTACGTAAAAATCGGCTGCCCCCTTTTTGCCCAGGGGGAGTCAGAGGCCATGGAATTTACCCGCCGCATCACCGGCGACATTGCCAAACTGAGCGGGCTGGGAAAATAATAGCGGATCATCTCCAATTTAGTTGAGAAGAAAACCCGTTTCTTTCTGAAAAAGCCGTATTTTCAATCGGTTCTAAGGATAGAAGACTTTCCGTATGGCCAAGTGGTTCCATGCCCGGGCAAAAAAGCATT
>CAZIDC010000587.1:0-2300 GCA_964537885.1 uncultured Syntrophaceae bacterium
AAGGTTCAATTTCTGAAAATTTTATTAAGATTTTGGGCCGGAAATTTTATCGGCTTTTATCTGCGCTAATCTGCGTCCAAAAAAATTATTTGATTGCGGCTACGCCGCGCTGTGATCTCTGTGGCAAGGATATAAAAAATGATCATTAAAACCTTTTGCGCGCGCATGGACCATGGGGGTTGCGGTCTTCTGGTGCATGTGAAGGACGGAAAAATCGTCAAGATAGAGGGGGACCCCGAATCGCCCCTGAACCAGGGAACGATATGCGCCAAGGGAATCGCCCAGATCGAACGGCTTAACCATCCGGACCGGCTGCGGCATCCCCTGAAGAGAGACGGGGATAGAGGGAAAGGGAAGTGGGAAAGAATTTCCTGGGACGAAGCCCTTTCCACGATCGCTCAAAAGATCCAGGAAAGAATCGAGCGGGAGGAAGGGCGCTCTATCGCCTTTGCCCAGGGAACCCCGAAGGGCCTCGAGCTTTACATGATGATCCGCCTGGCCAACGTCCTCAAGGTTCCCAACGTGGCCACCCCCGGGTCGATATGCCATATGCCCCGGGAGACAGCGGCCCTGATCACCTGCGGTTTCTTCCCGGTGCCGGATTACGACCATCCTCCGGCCCTTGTCCTGATGTGGGGAAGCAACCTGTACCAGACGAACGAAGAAGGGATTATCGGCTCTCAATTACGCCGGGCCATGGAACGCGGGGCGAAGCTGATTACAGTCGACCCGAGGAAGACTCTCTTGGCCTCAAAGGCGAATCTATGGCTGCAGCCCAGGCCCGGTACCGACCTGTCTTTGGCACTGGGAATGCTGCGAATAATCGTGGAAGAAGAGCTTTACGACAAAGGATTCGTGGAGAAATGGACCCAGGGTTTCCCGGAACTTCGCGAACATTTAAAGGCATACTCTTTGTCGAAGGTAGCAGAGACTACCTGGATACCGGAGGAAAAGATTGCCGAGGGTGCCCGGCTTTATGCTCGGACCCGGCCCGCGTGTATCCAGTGGGGAAACGCCCTGGAGCACAACATCAACAGCGTGCAAAGCGCACGGGCTCTTTTAATCCTGAAAGCGATTACCGGAAACCTGGATGTACCGGGGGGGAATGTGAACCGCATCGGCCCTCCCCTTCTGCGCCCCGGGGATTTTGTCTTGAGCAAAAACTTCAGCGACAAAAGAGAGAGGCTTTTAAGCCCCGAATATCGTTTGGCTGCTCAAATGGGCTTTACCCCCAGCCAACTGATCGTCAAAACCATCCTTTCCGGCAAACCCAATTCGATCCGGATGATGTATATTCAAGGGGGAAATCCTCTTCTAAGTTATGCCAACAGCGCCGAAACCTTCCAGGCCCTGAAAAAGCTGGACTTCCTTGCTGTCGCCGAGATCTTCATGACCCCCACGGCCCAGTTAGCGGACATTGTGTTGCCCGCGGCGACGAATTTCGAGTTTGACGACATCGGCCATTATGGATTGCCCCATGGCTTTATTCTGGCCCGCCCGAAAATTGTAGACCCCCCTGGGGAATGCTGGCCCGATTCTTTGATCCTGAACGAATTGGGGAAAAGACTGGGAAAGGGAAATTTATTCTGGCCGGACCTGAAAGCCTGCTTAGATGACGTGCTGAAACCAGCGGGGCTTAATTACGAAGAATTTAAGAAAGCGGGAATCCTGCGGGGGAAATGGACTTACAGAAGTTATGAAGCCAACGGCTTCAACACCCCATCAAAAAAAGTTGAGATCTTCGCCTCCCGCTTCAAAAACTGGGGATACGATCCGCTTCCGGCTTATCGCGAGCTTCCGGAATCGCCCGTGAGCGACCCCGGGTTGGCCAGCCGTTATCCTCTGATCTTCACCTCGGCGAAGGATCCCCATTATTTTCACTCTGCTTACCGGAATATTCCCTCTCTTCGGAAACTCTCGCCCGACCCGGTGGTCTTGATCCATCCGGAGACAGCGTCAAAACTGAATCTTCAGGAAGGAGATTGGGCTTGTCTTGAGACCCTTAGGGGAACGATCCGCCAAAAGGTAGCTTTGAACGCGGATCTCCACCCCGGCGTGGTTGTAGCGGCTTACGGCTGGTGGTTTCCGGAGCGCAACGATTTGGAGCTTAGCGGCTGGAAGGAATCTAATATCAACATTCTTACGGCGAGTAATCCTCCCTATGAACCGGCCATCGGTTCGACGAACCTGAGGGCCGTGCTCTGCCGGGTTTATAAGGAGTAATTAAGTCACTGGGTCATTTGGTCATTGAGTTATTGAGTAATTAAGTTATTCGTAGGGAGACCTTTTTGAAACTTTAG
>CAZIDC010000588.1:0-2298 GCA_964537885.1 uncultured Syntrophaceae bacterium
GAAGGCCAATCCCTATGTATCTACATGGTTTTGTTCCAAGTTGCCGGCGTCCCTTCGCGGAAGGCATGTTATCCGTTGCGGATCATTCCTGTCCCCCCGATTTTGGCAAGCGAATTTTTCCGACCCCCGGACAACAATAAGGATTTTCCCCATCCAGATTTGATTTTTTTCACACCTTCTCCGCCTGAGGCGGAAGAGGATAAAGGTGAGGGGGTCTGCGGGATATTAATCTTCCTTCCATTATTTATGCAAAAGTCAATAATATAAAGCGCGCTTGCCCTTTTTTTCAGAAAAGGATTGTTGAAAAAATCGGGTTTGCGCTGCAACGGAGATCGCCATGAATGAATGGGCTAAGAAGACGATTCCTCAAGCTCTTCGGGAAACGACTGAACGCTGGGGAGACCGGGTGGCGGTCGTCCATCCGCGGTGCCGGATGACTTACCGAGAACTTTATGCTCAGGTCTGCGCTTTTGCCCAGGGTTTGAAAAAAATGGGACTCCAGCCCGGAGACCACGTGGCCACGCTCATGGGCGTTTTCCCGGAGTGGATCGTGGCCAAGTATGGTGTTCTCCTCGCTGGCGGCGTGCTCGTTCCCATCAACATCACCCTCACCCCTAAAGAGATGGAATTCATCCTCAAGCAGTCGGATGCTTCCACCCTGATCACCATGGATGAGTTCCGGGGAAAGGATTATCTGAGCTTGCTGGCCAGCATCCGCTCCGGCCTTCCCAAGACCGTTATCCTCTTCAGCCGGGAAGGAAAACAGCACGCCCCTTATGCCGACTTCCAGGAGATTATCCAAGCGGGAAGAGATGTTACCGGAGAAAAAGTTCGGGAATGGGAATCCGCCCTTCGCCCGGAAAATCTCTGCTATATCCTTTACACCTCCGGGAGTACGGCTTTTCCTAAAGGGGCCCTGCGCAATCACCGGTCCTTGATCGGGATCGCTCATTTTTTGATCGATCAAGCCCTGGGGATTGCCGAAGAAGATCGGCTCCTGAGTTACTTTCCTTTCTACCACATCGCGGGTTGCGTTTATAATGTACTGGGAGCCCACTTGCGAGGAAGTTCCCTTCATCTCCTGGAGTCCTTTGACCCCGGGGAAACGCTGCGGGTGGTGGATGAGGAGAAGATCACCCTTCTTGGAGGTTTTGAGACCCACTTCAATCTATTGATCCATCATCCCCATTTTAAAAAGTATAATGTTACCTCGGTCCGGAAAATCCTCCTGGCTACGGGTCCGGAATGGTATGACCGGGTGAAAGGAGCGGGGATGGGTTCCGAAGTCATAACCCATCATTACGGCTTTACCGAAGGCACCGGTGTGGTTGTTCCTTATGAAGAGCAGGATTACACCAAGCGGAAATACACCAATGGAAAACCCTTTGCCGGTGTTGAACTAAAGATCGCCCATCCGGAGACCGGAAAGAGGCAGGCCGCGGGGGAGGCGGGAGAAATCTGTCTGCGGGGATGGACCCTTTTCCAAGGTTATTATAAAATGCCCGAGGAGACCCGCCGTTCCCTGGATGAAGAAGGATTTTTTCATACCGGAGACTATGGCTGGCTGGATGAAGAGGGATTTCTCTATTATCGCGGCCGCTATAAGATGATGGTCAAAACCGGAGGAGAGAACGTTTCAGAGAAGGAAGTAGAAGTCGTCGTGGAAGAGCACCCCGACATCAAGGCGGTTCAGGTGGTGGGAGTGCCCGATCCTGTCTGGGGAGAAGCGGTCACCGCCGTCATCGAGCCGAAGGCAGGGAGAAGTTTGGGCAAGGAAGAAATCATCAATTTCTGCCGGGGGAAGTTAGCGGGATTCAAGATCCCCAAAAACGTCGTTTTTATCCAGTCGCACGAATGGCCGGTTACTCCCACGGGAAAGATTATCAAAGCCGACCTTAAAAAAATGGCCGTAGAGAGGCTGGGAATCAAGGTTTTAGGGTCATCTCCAAATTAGTTGAGGGCCAAAGAGCCGGTATATACCAAATGTCGAGTGATTCCAGGGTCCCGGAAGGAAAGGCATCTCACTTGCAATCATGAGGCACATATCCCTTCTTAGCCTTGGCGGCGGTGTTCGGTCATTTCATCAAAGTTTTCTATTCCCGTCCCCGCTGCGCTTTGCGGAAGGCAATCCGGGAGACTATGGAAAGCAATATCCCGCCGATGCTTGCGGCGTAAGATGCCTTCCCTTCCGGGACCTTAATAGGCTTTCATTGATAATTCGATCAACTAATTTGGAGATGATCCAAGTTTTATAAAAAAAGAAACGGAGGGGTCATGAGGGTTTTGGTCACCGGGGGT
>CAZIDC010000589.1:0-2294 GCA_964537885.1 uncultured Syntrophaceae bacterium
GTGAGCGCCTGCTCGTTAAGCCATGCGGTGGCCTCGGAGGCAAGCGCAACGGGAGGAGGATTTTGTGGGGCATCCGCTGGCATGAAATTCCCGAGTATGCCCGGATCCTGCATTTGGCATTTATCATTATCTACAATTTCCACTGCAAAGAGGCGTTCGTGAATCACTTGACCAAGCCCGTCCACCACCCGGGCTCGGTAAAAATCCAGACGGGCAGGAGACTCATGCTGAAGGGAATAGAAACAGGCCCCTTTCCCGAGATGCTCCTGCGCCAGATTCAAGTCGTGCCTTCTCAGGGCCTCAAGAAGAGGATGTCCCGGGGTGACCCATTCGAGGTTATTCTTCTCGGCAATCTCCCGGTCAGTCGAGATACGGGGATATTTTGTAGACAGGGCCGGTAACTTCCAGTCCGTCTGAGTTTCATAGTTTCTTAAAATCCCCGGAGTCCGGGCCGGGTCAAAGGTATGGGGTAAGTTCGAGATGGGTTTCAGGGTAAATGATACATAACCTGCAGAATCTTGGAGAAAACGCGCAATAGTCTCAGGGACTAACCGGCGCTCTTGAGCCTTGGCCCGGCGTTCGATGAGCATTTCCAGGTTCAGGGTCTTGGTGGCAAGTCCTTCAAGGGCATTCTGGCAAATGGCTCTGAACCGTCCCTCATCAACGTCTTTTAGGAGGCGATCTTCCAGGTCTTCCTCCCCCAGGCGGCCTGCGTAATAGTCGCGCAATACCCTCTCAATATGGGCTGCGGGAAGAATCTCTCCGACCACATTGAAGACGGAATCATCTTCGAGGCTGTCGCGTATTTCTTGCAGCTTTTCCAAAAGGCGCTGGAGCACCCGACCTTCAATCGTATTGGTGGCGACGAAATTGAAGATCAAGCAGTCTTTATGCTGGCCATAGCGGTGGATGCGGCCCATCCGCTGTTCCAGGCGGTTAGGGTTCCAGGGGATATCATAATTGAAGAGAACATTACAGCACTGGAGGTTAATTCCTTCCCCCGCTGCTTCTGTGGCCGCAAGAATCTGGATCGCTCCATCTTTGAATTGTTGCTCCGTGTAAAGGCGAGTACCCGGCTCATCCCGGAATCCAGCTTTCATGCCGCCGTGGATACATCCAACCCGAAAGCCCCAATTCCTCAGGCAGCCCATGAGGTAATCAAGGGTATCCTTAAATTCCGTAAAAATAAGCAGTCTCTTGTCGGATTGATCAAAGAACCCTTCCTGGTGAAGCAGGATTTTTAAGCGGGATAACTTGGCCTCAACTCCGCAGGATTCAACCCCTTGGGCTTGCGCCGCCAGCCTTTTTAACTCCTCGATCTCTTCCCGTACTTGTTCCGCGCTGCCCGCAAGGGTGATAGCCTCCAGGATCTCTTCCAGTTTCTCGCGCTCTTGCTCTTCCATTTCCTCCAGCTCTTCCGGGTCGGGAATTTCCGGAGGAACTAAACGGGCGAGTTCCTGGGCCCGTTTTAGGCCTACCTCCAGGCGCTTGGCGCGATTTTCCAGCGAACGGCGCATGGCATGGGTACTGGAGGCGAGGCGGCGTTGGTAGAGGGACATGAGGAATCCGATTGCCCTTGCCCGAGGATCATCCCCTTGGGCAGCGGCTTTCGTGCTCTGGTATTTTACAAACCGCGTCACATCGCGATAGAGGTCGAATTCAGCCCCATCGATTTGAAAATCTACAGTATGAGGTATGCGCTTGGTGAAAATTTTACGGGCTATCCATGTTCCGTCTTCCTGCCGCTCCGGGAAATAGACCATCGCTTCCTTGGTGCGCCGGAGGTAAAAGGGAGCCTTGCGGCGGCCCATGGCTTCACGGATGGATTTAACGTCTGCATAAGCATCATAGTCGAGTAGTTGCAGGAACAGGCTGAAATTTACTGGATCGCCCTTGTGAGGGGTTGCTGTGAGCAAGAGAAGATGGTCGGAACTATCGCGCAGAAGTTCGCCCAACTTGTAACGTGCAGTTTTGTGGGTTTCATCCGAAGCCGACATTCGGTGGGCCTCATCCACAATTACCAAATCCCAATGGACTTGCCCGAGCCCAGGAAGGATGTCTTCTCTCTTGGCCAAGTCAAGGGAGGTCAGGACTTGCCGTTGTTCCAGCCATTGGTTCATGCCGAACTGGTCACGGATGTCGTACCCTTTAAGAATCATGAATTTTTCATCAAATTTTTCTTTGAGTTCCCGTTGCCATTGAAAAGCGAGATTGGCCGGGCAGACGATCAGAACCCGCTCAACGAGCCCTCTAAGTTTAAGTTCCCGGATGAGAAGGCCGGCCATGATCGTCTT
>CAZIDC010000590.1:0-2292 GCA_964537885.1 uncultured Syntrophaceae bacterium
CCTATGTCAGCCGGAGCCCCAGCCAGAGGGCCATGTACGTCATGAGCGACGTTTACTGCGACAAAGGGGGGCCGGCTCCCAACGCCAACCCGGGGATTCCATCCGGTAAACCCAACCCTTTTAAGGATTTTCGGGTGCGCAAAGCCATCGCCCATGCCATCAACGTGGATGATATCATCAAGTATGTCATGGAAGGGAGCGCTTACGCGGCCTCTCAGCTTAATGGCCCTTATGCTACCGGGCACAACCCGAATATCAAAAGACCCGCCTACGACCCTGCCCTGGCCAAGAAGCTCCTGGCGGAAGCGGGCTATCCCAATGGCTTTGAGGCCAACTTTGATAGTCCCAATGATCGCTATATCAACGACCAGCAGGTGGCCGAGGCGATCACTGCTCAATTAGCCAAAGTCGGCATTCGCTTGAAGGTGATTGCCACTCCCAAGGCGGTCTTCTTCCCCAAAGTGGACCGGTTTGAATCGCCCTTCTTTCTCGCCGGGTGGGGAACGCTTTCCTGGCAGGGGACGATGAACGGTTTCTTCCGGGAGAGAAAAGGTTCCTTTGGCCGGACCAATAGGGGTCGCTATTCCAATCCGGCGTTGGAAAAGAAGATGGATGAGGCGAACCAAGTTATGGACGAAGCCAAGCGGGATAAGCTGCGCAACCCCATTTCGGAGGAAATCTATGCCACCTATTATGTAATCCCTCTCTATTTCCAGGAGAATGTCTTTGGCTTCTCCAAGAAGATCAAGGGCGCGAAGGCCCGGGTTGATGAGCGGCTCTTCGCCCATGAGCTGAAGAGCGCGGATTAACGATTGCCTGCTCCTATCCCTGTTTATCAGCAAAAATCCCCCCTGCTCCCTTATCCTAAAGGGGGTTGGGGGGATTTGAAGTTTTTTTACTGCTTTCCCCTTTAGCTTTGCGAACATGACCCTCTATATCTTTAGACGCGTCTATCAAGCCCTCATCGTTTTTTTCGTGGTCACCGGGATCGTCTTTTCCATCCTTCATCTGGCCGGAGATCCCCTTGCCCTGCTCATGCCGCCGGATGCTCCTCCGACGGACGTTGAGGAGATGCGGAAAACCCTGGGGCTGGACAAGCCGCTGATTGTTCAGTATGGACTTTTCCTGAAAAGCGCCGTCCAAGGGAACCTGGGGGTCAGCTATCATCATGGCCAGCCGGCTTTAAAGCTCGTACTGGAGCGTCTGCCCGCTTCGCTCGAGCTCGTAGTTACAACCATTCTCATCAGCCTCATTTTGGCCGTTCCGATTGGAGTCCTGGCCGCCTCCCGGAGGGGTACACTTGTAGACCGCGCCAGCCTGCTCGGTTCCCTCGTTGGCATTTCCGCCCCGCCTTTCTGGATTGGAATTGCCTTTATCCTCATTTTTTCGGTGGAACTTCAATGGTTGCCTTCATCCGGCAGGGGAACCTGGGTCCACTTGATTCTTCCCGCTGGATCGCTGGCCCTTTACCGCTTGGCCCTTTTCATCCGCTTGATTCGGGCCGGGATGCTCGACATCATGACCATGGATTTCATCCGCACCGCCCGATCCAAAGGGGTAAGCGAGCAGAAGGTAATCTACAAACATGCCCTGAAGAACACCTTAATTCCCTTTGTAACGATCGCCGGGATGCAGATGGGGTCTCTCTTAGCCGGGGCCATTGTTACGGAGAAAGTCTTTGCCTGGCCCGGGATGGGCCGATTGTTTCTGGAAGCCATTGGGGTGATGGACTTTCCGGTCATCATTGCCTGGGCCTTAGTTACATCAACTATATTCCTTACGGTTAACTTGGCCGTAGATATTATTTATGTTTGGCTGGACCCGAGGATTCGGCACGAGAAATGAGCGCGGAGACCGCCCCCAGGACAATGAATCATTTTACCGAGGCTTCCTACGCCCCGCCCAGAGCCCGGTTTTGGGGTTTCGAGTATATTCCAGCGGAACGCCAGCTCCTGCACTCTTTCTTGAGTAGTAAATTGGTCTTAGGGGCCCTTGTGGTGCTCCTCTTCCTGCTGGCCTGCGCGATCTTCGCCTACTGGGTTGCTCCCGTGGATCCACTCGAACAGACCTTAAGGGCCCGTCTCAAACCGCCGATCTGGAATGAGCGGGGAATGAGCCCTTACTACTTAGGGACTGACCGTCTCGGCCGGGATGTCCTGTCCAACATCATCTATGGCCTGCGCATCTCGCTCCTGGTCGGGTTTATAAGCGTGGGAATTTCCCTCATGATTGGCCTTACCCTGGGGCTGACCGCCGGGTATAAACGCGGCTTCTGGGAGACCATAATCATGC
>CAZIDC010000591.1:0-2290 GCA_964537885.1 uncultured Syntrophaceae bacterium
ACATCCAGAAGGAGAAAAACATGGCCAGCATGAGGAACTCGCCATGGGCGAAATTGAGGATGTCCATCACCCCCCAAATCAACGTCAACCCGACGGCAATCAGGGCGAAGATCAGGCCCATGATCAAGCCGCTGATCAGGATCTGCAAGAGAATTTCGATGTCCATCGTTCCGGTTCTCCACAAATTGCGAGGACTCAAGCCCATTTTCAGGCCTAAGTCCTCGCACCATTCAAGCCGCAAAAATTTCTCGAAGGAACCTCTTGGCTATCTCTTATCCCAGGGCTTGAAGGGCCACACCAAATCGACAGCCGCCATGGAGCCGGGCCAGACAACCCGATACTGTCCATTCTGAACCTGGGAAATGTTGGAAATGATCTTGATGTTCTGTCCCTGCTCGTTGAACTTTACGGCATCGCCCGGAAGGGTCGGAGTCTTGAAATCCGTGGTCCGCAGAGCCTGGACGACTTTTTCGGCATCCGTGGATTGGGCCCGGTTGAAGGCATCGGCAATGACCAGTACCGAAGTGAATCCTTCAATGGTCACTCCATCAAAATCCACCCCGGAACGCTTCTTGTACATTTCGTTGATCTTTGCCAAAACGGGCCTCTTGGTGATGAAGTCCGGGCTGAAGGTGCACTGGCCCATGTAGAATTCCGCGTCCTTCTTCATAAGCTGAACAAAGCTGGGGTCGTGATACCCGCCGCAGTAAGAGAGATTGGCATTGAAGGCCACCTTCTGCTCTTTGAACGCCTTGGCAAACAGTATCATGTCGCCCAGCAGGGAGGCCTGGATGATCACATCCGGCTTGGCCGCCTTTATCTTCAAAACTTCGCTCTTTACGTCCGTAGATTTGAAGGGGTAGGGAACATCGGCCACGATCTTGTAGTGCCGTTTTTCGGCCTGTTTGGTTGCTTCCCCGCGGGCATGCACCCCAAACTCGGTGTTTTCATAGACAATCGCCACCCGTTCTACTTTCTTCCCCTTGGCCTTCATTTGATCCAGGAAATCAAAGAAGGCGATCGAATCCTCCGCGTCCGTGGGGGCGATCCGGAAGAAATACTTCAAACCACGCTCGGTCAGTGCTGCGGAGGAAGACTCGGCGCAGACGAATGGGATTTTTAGCCGCTCGGCCGCGAAACTCGCCGATTTGGACACACTGGACTGATAGGCCCCCAGGAGCAAGGGAACCTTTTCCTGGGTGATCAGGCGCTCGGCCTCGGTCTTGCCGACTTCCGGGGAAGCCTGGCTGTCCCCCCAGATGACCTGGAGTTTGGCCCCTTTCAAATTTGGGATTCCCTGCGTCCGGGCAAAGGGAATGTCGAAGTCATACTTGTTGTTGATCACATCGATTGCGGTTTCAATCGCATGTTTGGATCTAAGCCCCGAAGAAGCAATGGCCCCCGTGAGAGGATAGATCGAGCCGATGCGGATTACATCCTGCGCCTCGGCCAGGACGGTTCCCAAAAACAGAGCCGTCAGCAATGCAAACACAGAAAAATACCCCACCTTTTTCATCTTCCTTTCCTCCTCTTCTTTTTTTTGCAGCAATGCGGAATTCCAAAGGCTGCAGCGCATGCCGAGACCCGGCATATTTATTCGCTTCAAGAAAAATCTTACCCTAAAAATACCCTTCCATACCTGAAGAGCCAAAGTGCGAACGCATAAATTCCGAAGAGATCCTTTTTTCTTTTAGCCACTGCAGGATCTTAAGTAGGATCAAGGCAAAGTAGGTTAATTGATAAGAATTGATTGATAAGAACTCGCTTTTAGGTGGGTTGAATATACAAAAAAGGGAATTGTGTGTCAAGGGAATTTTAGCACAAGATATTGGGTTTGTTTTGGGGGCTTTTCAGCGGGGATTTGGGGGGTTCTCGGGGTAGAGGTGGAGAGGGGGTGTTGGCAACGATTTGACGAGGACCGTCAGGCATTTTTGAGGCTCATCCGGGCGCACAGGTTCCTCCCGCCCCGTATTCCTGATCTTTACGACTGATCGTAAATGAACCGGCAATAAATGGTGCGTTTCCCCGTCTTAGACCTGCATTTTTGACCTGCTGTTCAATCCTGCCGAAGCTGATGGACAAACAGAACCGTTTTCGTGCCTTGGCGGGAAAGGGGAAAAAGAGGAATAAAAATTCCTTCAAATGTATCTTGAAGTCTGATAAAATCGTGGCACAATTTAAACATCAAAAGGGTTCAAAGGGAAAAATAGATTTACCATAAATTGATGGCTTCCCAAAAAGTCTCTTGGGTCGTCACCCCGGCGAAAGCCGGGGTCCAGAACATCTTGAA
>CAZIDC010000592.1:0-2286 GCA_964537885.1 uncultured Syntrophaceae bacterium
TATGGGCCTGACCTCCAAAGAGTTGCCGAAGTTACCCATCTTTCCCCGGAAGAAGTGATTCGCCTTTTTTCGGAAACACGCTTTATGGTTTACTTTATCGGGTTTATCTGCGGGCTGGGTTATCTCGGGGGACTGCCGGAAATCCTACAGGTTCCCCGCCTGGCAACCCCCAGGACCCTCGTTCCTGCTGGGTCGGTGGGCTTGGCCGGGGGGCAGGCCAATGCCATCTCCACGGATCAACCTTCGGGATTCAATTACATTGGACGGACTTTTGTCAACCTTTATGATCCGCATATTTTTCCGCCTGTCCCTTTCTTATCCGGTGATGAAATTCAATTTGTGCCGGTTGCGGAAGAAGAGGCCTCAAAAGCAAAAGGCAGACCGGCGACTGATTTTCTATGAAAGCTTTTGAAGTTTTAAACCCGGGCGTCTTTACGACGATTCAAGACCTGGGACGGCCGGGGTATATGAAATATGGCACCCCGGCTTCCGGAGTGGCCGATCGGTTTTCGGCCCAGGTGGCCAATTCACTCGTGGGCAACCCTCCGGGCGCGGCGCTTCTGGAAATTACGCTTTTCCGGCTTGAGCTTTTGGGTTTGAACGACTTAGTCATTGCGGTGACCGGTGGAGATCTTTCACCAACGTTAAACGGGAATCCATTACCCATGTGGCAGACTTTCCCCGTCCATAAGGGCAACCGGATCGCTTTCCGGATGAGGAAACAGGGCTTCCGGGCCTACCTGGCCGTTCAAGGAGGGCTTTCAGGGAAGGAATTCTTGGGCAGCCGTTCGGTTTTCGTACGCGGCTTGATGGGGAATGTGCTGCAAACAGGGGAGATTCTCGAAGCCGGGAATCCCGTCACGCAATCAATCGTTTTGAAAAAAATGCCGCAGGAGATGGTCCCAGCCTTCTCTGACAAGAATCCATTGCGGGTCATCCTTGGCCCGCAGGAAGACCGTTTCACCCCCAAAGGCATAGAAACGTTTCTTTCATCCGAATACCGGGTAAGTCCTCAATCAGACCGCATGGGTTACAGGCTACAGGGGCCTACCATCGAGCACTCGACGGGAGCGGACATCATTTCCGAGCCCATCGCCCGCGGGGCCATCCAGGTTCCCGGGGACGGGCTCCCGATCATTTTACTCTGGGATGGACAGGTTTCCGGCGGCTACACCAAGATCGCCAACGTGATCTCTGCCGATTTGGACCGCCTGGCCCAGGTCATGCCGGGGGATCGAATTCATTTTAAGGCCGTGTCTTTAGAGGAAGCCCACCAAGCGTTGCGGGAGGAAAGGGAGCGCTGGAGACGTGGACAACTGGCTATGCTTAAAACGACTTAAAATGCTGTTTGATTATTTTCTTGACACCAAAAATCCGGCTCCATGTAATATTTCCCATTGACTTTCAACTCCTTCATCAAATAGCCTGAGGTAACTTATGGATGAGAACCGGCAAAAAACATTGGCTGAAATGCTCTTCAACGCCGAAAAATTACGGAAGCCCATTCCACCACTAAGCGACACAGATTCGGGGATTTCCGTGGATGAAGCTTACCGCATTCAACTGCGGGTGGTCGCAATGAAAAGATCTTCCGGCCAGGTCGTGGTGGGGAAAAAAATTGGCATCACCAGCCGGGCCATGCAAACCATGCTCGGAGTGGATGAACCCGATTACGGGCACATCCTCGACGGCATGGTGGTCATGGAGGGCGAACGGATTCCCTCTTCGGACCTGATTCAGCCGCGCATCGAGGGCGAGCTGGCCTTTGTCTTAAAAGAGGATCTCAAGGGCCCGGGGGTCACGTTGTCGGATGTAATCCGATGCTCCGAAGGGGTGATTCCTTCTCTGGAGATCATTGACAGCCGGATTGTTGACTGGAAAATAAAACTCCCGGACACGGTGGCGGATAATGCCTCCAGCGCCCGAATCGTCCTCGGGGGAAAGATCACACCTCTTTTAGGTTTAGACCTCCGCACCGTGGGAATGGTCCTGGAAAAAAATGGCGAAGTCGCGGCCACAGCGGCCGGCGCCGCAGTTCTCGGAAATCCTCCCCAAGCGGTCGCCTGGCTGGCTAACAAGCTGGCTGCTTACGGCATCTCCCTTCGCAAGGGAGAGGTGATCCTCTCCGGTTCGCTGACGGCGGCCGTACCAGTTGCCGCCGGTGATTTCATCCGCGCCGATTTTGGCCCCCTGGGGGACGCGAAGATCAAGTTCGCCTAATCATTTCTTTCAAGATAAACTTTCTCAGCGGGAGGAAAACCAAATGGATCTACAAGGAAAAGTAGC
>CAZIDC010000593.1:0-2275 GCA_964537885.1 uncultured Syntrophaceae bacterium
TTTTGGATGCATTGCTCATTTTATCGCGCATCGCTACCGAGCGTACGCTGGCGGATTCCCTCTCCGGTCCAGTCAGGGGATATCCGGCTGAATTATTCCGGTTCCCTCTATGCGGGCCTGGCAAACGCATTGCGGGCTTTGCTAAAGGAAGAATTGGAACGCGGCCCCGATTTCCTGCACTTTGCCAACGCCTTGTCGGCGTTGTATCCTAAGGACAGCGAGGAAAGGCGGCTCCCTGATGCCATGTTACTGGCCATGCCAAGATAGGAGGTGGGAACCAATGACCCGTGGTGATGATCTTCTCAAAAAAGTGATAGAACGCATCCTGGCGGTTACAAAGCCGGACCGAATCATTTTATTCGGCTCCACAGCGACAGGCTCGATAACGCATGACAGCGACTTGGATCTACTGGTTCTCGAGCGGGGCGTTGGAAACCAGCGGCAGGAAAGTGCCCGGTTACGGGAAGCCTTGGGGGACCTTGGTGTTCCCGTAGATGTTTTTGCCATGGACCCCGAACGGTTTGAAGAAACCAAAGAGGTTATTGGCGGCTTAGCATATCCGGCAAACAAGTACGGGAGGGTGATCTATGAAGCCGCCTGAGGAAATAAAAGCTGAATTCACTCGCGAATGGCTGCGGAAAGCCGGGATCGATTTTAAAACCGCGCAGCACCTTTGTCAAAGCGGGCCTGATTTTGCTGAGGGATCGGCATTCCACTCTCAGCAGGCAGCAGAGAAATACCTGAAGGCGTTTTTGGTGTGGCACCAGATTGAATTCCAGAAGACTCACGATATTAAGGCTTTATTGAAGCTTGCGGCCAAAGCGGAAGAAAATATCCCCGAAATTCTACAAGATGCCGTGAGATTGACTCCCTACGGGGTGGAGTTTCGTTATCCGGGTGATTATCCAGAAGTCACCAGAAGCGATGCCGAAAGGGCCCTTCAATTGGCTGATCTTGTTCGCATGGAGGTCCGGAACCGCTTACCACTTCATACGCTTGAATGAAGTGTGGACGAGGGGGGCGTTGATCAAAACCATCAAAATGTAAATTCCTTTTTCTTAGATCAGGAAGCGGGGTTTAATGGGGGCAGGATCCGGTATTGGGGGGTGGGGGCATCTGCCATTGGGACGGGAAATTTTTGAGAAAGTTCTACCTGGTCTACGCAGTTAGATTGACTGGAATTTCCGAGAAGGCTTCTCGGAAATCAGCGGGAGGAGAAAGACGTCTGAACCTGAGCTGGTCCCACCACGTATTTCTGTGTAAGATCAGGAATGAGCTGGCGGCAATTTCCAAGGAAAAAATTCAGGATAAGCTGGGGGAAATTCAGGGCTAAGATCTTTGATGAATTGAGGTTGTTTGCTTGGGATAATAAATAATACAAACGCAATAAATATTGTTACAAGTCATTGCGAGCCCGAAGGGCGCGGCAATCTCGTTTTTATTGGGATTGCTTCGTCGCTCCGCTCCTCGCAATGACACTTTTCTTATTGCGTTTGTATTAGTATACTGATTTCGGATTGGAGACCCGTTAGTAGCAAAGGAGGTAACGGCATGACGACGAAAACCGAAAAGCTTGCCGCAGAAATTCAGGATCTGACCGATGTGGAAAAACTTCGTTTGGTAGATGAAATTCTTTCTGACCTTGACAAACCTGATCCGGAGATAGACCGTATTTGGGCAGAAGAGGCGCGCAAACGATGGACTGCTTACAAAGCAGGGCATATTCCGTCGGTATCCTACCAGGAAGTTATGGATAAATATCGCCACCTTTGCCCGAAAATTCCTGCCGGAAAAGGTAAAGGGGAAATATGAAAACGAGAAGGAAACAATCCGAGCTGCCGCTGGAAAAATTGGCTGAGGAAGCTTTAAAAGAGGCAGTAGCGGAAGTCATCGCCGAGCATAAATTTACAGGGCATCCACTGGCTGTCTGGAAAAATGGCCAAGTCGTCCATCTTCCCCCCGATCAGATTGAAGTGCAGGATGTTCACGCAAGATATAAGGCTTCCTTTAGAAAAAGAAAATAATTTGTAGGTTACCCGGGGATTAAACGAGCATCCACCAGTCGTCTTCGATGGGAAGAAACTGCGCACGCTCTGTTCGCCCCGGCGAAATGAAAGGCTGGAACCTATGGAACTCTTTCGCGCCATTGATGAGAGAAGGAGCATCAGGAAATTCAAATCTGAGCCAGTCGCGAGAGCTCTCCTCGCAGAAATTCTGCAGGCTGCCCTTCGCGCCCCTTCGGCGATCAATACGCAACCGTGGGAATGCTGGGTGG
>CAZIDC010000594.1:0-2273 GCA_964537885.1 uncultured Syntrophaceae bacterium
ATTTTTTTGTGGTTCGACAAGCTCACCACGAACGGAAAAACTAAATAATTTCAACCTAAGCCCGTTCACCCTGAGCCTGTCGAAGGGTAAATTACGGACTTTTGCAAGAAGCTCATTGGTAACTGGAATTGGAGATTCATGGTGGCTTTTTCAAACCCATTAATCCAATATTTGAATTCAAGAGAATCTTCAGGGTTCTCAATAATCTCAAGAGGAGGTAAAAATGGATTGGAAAAAATTGGGTAAGGTAGTCGGTTTCACTCTCTGTCTGGTGCTCGTCCCATTCCTGGTCGGCAATTCTTACGCTCAGAAGCCCATCGAGCTGGCTTTTGCTTTGCACACCGCTCCGGGCGGCCCTGACCATGCGGCCGTTCAAAAATTCAAGGAGATGGTGGAAAGTAAGAGCAAGGGGCGATTAAACGTCAAACTCTTCCCCGGAGCGCAGCTTGGCGGAGAAAGGGACAATCTTGAGCAGTTGAAACAAGGGGAAGTCGCCCTCACCCAATCCGGAGGCCTCGACATCTCGCTTCTGGCGCCGGAGTACGCCGCTCTTACTGTTCCCTATGTGTTTCCCAGCGTAGAATCGGTTTTCAAGGCCTGGGAAGGGCCCATTGGCAAAGGGATTAAAAAAGCTTTTTTGACCAAAGGCAAGGTCCACGTGCTCGGCTATCAACGGCGAGGCGCCCGGATGTTGACCGCCAAAAAGGAGATTAAGACTCCGGATGCATTAAAAGGCGTGAAACTCAGACTGCCCGAAATTCCCGATTGGGTCGCGGTTTGGAAGGAGCTGGGCGCTCTGCCGACGGTAGTCGCTTGGCCGGAAGTCTTTGGGGCCCTTCAGACCGGTGTCGTCGACGCCCAGGAGAACCCTCTCTACCTCATTTACACGACAAAACTGTACGAGGTCCAGAGCCACGTCATGCTTACCACCCATGTTCACAACTGTTTCGATTGGCTTATGAGCGACAAGGTGCTCACCTCTCTCCCCAAGGACCTGAAGGAAATCGTCCTGAAGTCAGCCAAGGAATCCGCCCAGTACGGAGATAAACTCACCAAGGAACAAGAGGAAGATTACAAGAAGAAACTGGCCGAAAAGGGGATGAAAATCGTTCCGGTCGACATAAAACTCTTCATGGCCAAATCTCAGCCGGCGGTGGAAAAACTCCGGCAGAATTGGGCTCCGGGTGTTTATGAGGAAGTGAAGAAGTTGGCTTCTGGCAAATAACGGGACTTTACAGCAAGAAAAATCAACCCTTCACCCTTGGTCAAGGGGATTTTCTTTACTTACTCCTCTCTCCCCCGCGAGACTGTGTCGTAACGTCATTGCGGGGGAGTGAAACGACCGAAGCAATCTTATAAGAATTTGAAATCAATGAGATTGCCACGCTTCCTTCGGTCGCTCGCAATGACAAATTGCGATTGTGGCACAGTCTCCGCGCGGGGGGAATAGGGGTAAGGAGGAAAACGGTTAAGGAATTTGAATCCGGTCCGCCCAGGGACGAATGAAGGTATGGAAGAAAATAAATTTAAGGTTAAAGAATCCAGGTCATCCCTAAAAATTCTTACTAAGGTTGGCAGGTGGATCATCAGCTTCATGGAAGGTTTCAATCTTTTCCTTTTCGTTCTGCTCTTGCTTCTTGCCGTCACTCAGGTTCTCTTCAGGTACATGTTGATGATCCCCTTGCCCTGGACCGAGGAATTAGCCCGATTCACCCTCGTCTGGGTTACTTTTTTGGGGGCGGCCAGCGTCACCCGCCGCAAGCTTCACATTGCTGTCGACTACTTCATTGCCAAACTGCCCGGTAAGACCAACCGGGTCTTTTCCCTCTGTTCTTATTCTCTCATTCTACTCTTTCTATCCACCGTCTTATGGGGCGCCCTGGTCATGATGGAAGAAGCAGCCCCCATCTTTGCCGGGTCAATCCCCTGGTTGAGCCAGATGTATTTGTACCTCGGCGCGGTCATGGGAATGTCCTTTATGATTATTTTCGTTTCCCTTGATTTGGGCCGGGAGATAAGAAACGCTCGTCGGCATTCCCGGGGGCAATCCCAGGCCCCGCCGGGAAGTCTGGAGATCTGAGCGATGCTGGTATGGGTCTTTTTGATCGCCTTGCTGCTGCTGATCTTCGGAGGGATGGCCATCGCTTTTGCCATGGGAGTGACTTCCCTGATCGTCGTGGTCATTGACCGCGGGATCGGCAACATTCCCTTTGGAATCATGGCCCAGAGGATGGTCTACGGGGTAAACTCTTTTCCTCTTTTGGCGATTCCCT
>CAZIDC010000595.1:0-2270 GCA_964537885.1 uncultured Syntrophaceae bacterium
TTTTCCAACCCATTCCGCAAGACCTTTTGTCAACTTAGGGTAACCAGCCTTCTCCAACAGCCATCCCAAACGTTGTCCATAGACCAGATTGCCGTCAGCCTTTACAGACTCCAGGAGCTTTGCTTGGTCGATTGTTTCTCTGAGTTCCTGGAGTACGGTGAGCACCCGGTCAAGTCCCCCGATGGACCTGGCGTAACGGATTAGATCAACGGCAGTGCCTTCCGGTGTAGAAACGGCAATAAAACCAGTTTGAACTTTGATAGAAACGACTTGGGTAACCTCAAGATTCCTCTTGGAAAAAAACCGGATGGACAGGTTTTTTACCTGGAATTTTCTAAGGGGTCCGGTCGTGACCACCTGGAATTGCTGGGGCTGCTGGTGAGTGGCGCCATGGAGGGCTGCAGCGGTCAGCAAGCCCACATAATATGGACGCCCCATATAGGCCATCAAATCGGCAATGAACCAATCGGCGGGCAAGATCTGAGTGGAGTTGAATTCGAGAGGGATGATGATATAGAAACCCCTGGAAATTCGATGAATTCTCCCCTTTTTCTGCAACCGGGAAACCGCCATCTTAAAGGCGGCATCGCTGAGGTGGAGGGTTTTAACGGCCTCTTCACGGGAGAAGTAATAGAGCCCCCCTGGGCCTGGCGGGAATCGATCCACTTGGCCAATTTGGTAGGAAAGAAGGTGTCAGCATTCTGGAACAAGACGATCTTCGGTTAAAATCAGCTTTTGCAAATAGTAACGCAAAACGTTACTTTTTGCAAACGATAACTTTTCTCATATGATCTCACAAAATAGTGGCAATTCTGTCATATTCCTCCAAGCATTTTCGTTTAGACATGAATTCGCCGAAGGCCTGTTCCTCTTTGCGTTTCAGAACGGGGAACGTATCGAGGATATAGGCAAAGTCATCCCGCGAAAGGTCGTAAAGATGGGCTATATAGGCGTCGATCTCTGCCCGCAGCTGGGCACGATCGCCCGTATCTCGGCGGTCCACAGTGCGATCATGAACGCCGGAGGCCGGCGTCCATTCCGGCGTCAACTTTGGAGAATGGGGGACGAAGTGGGAAAATAACACCTTTAATCCTCCCCTCCTTTTTTAGAACAGCCTTGGCGGTAGCCGAAGTGCAGACCCCTAACTGCCTCGCTATGTCCGCCAGCGCAACCCCATACTCTCGACTCAAAATCCATGAACATGGTTCTCCAGAAAAGGCCAGGCGAGGATGCGGGTGCGGGTGGAGAAGTCTTTCGGGTCCAGGGTACCCCGAAAGATCCGCTTGCCTTCCATTCTTCGAATCATCACATAATGTAAAATGCATATTTCCCACTACGTTCCTTCTCTATGTCCCCTTTCCACAAAAAAAGTCAACGTAGTCAACAACGTTCCGCACTCCATATGTTAAATGGACTCTGGAAATCGCCGTTGCCGGAGGGCATAACATAAGCATTCCGGAGAAACTGTTTTGATCCCCCCAAAAACGGGGGATGGCAAGTTATCCGGGAGTTGTTTTTTCAGAAAAATTGTGCTACATTGACACCAAAAGTTTCATGTTGGCACAAATCCATCAAAGAAGGAGAAGGGTAGATGATGAAGCTTACGATTCGTGACGCCCGGCGTTCTTTATCACATTTAGATCGCTTGTTAGCGGCAGAAGGGGAAGTCACCATCACCCGCCGGGGAGAGGCGATTGCTCGGTTAATGCCCATGAATCGAAAGGTGGCCATACCTTCTCATAGCGATCTGCGAGGGAAGATGCCGCGCTTACGGAAGGGAAGTGAAATCCTAATCCGAAAAGACCGGGATGCGCGATGAAGGAAGACATTTATTTTGACACGAGCGCTCTGGCTAAATGGTATCTCAACGAGCCAAGGTCAGAGGAGGTTGAAGAATATATCCAGGCCCACGGCCCCGTCGGGATCAGTGACCTAACTGTGGTGGAAATGCGCTCTCTTCTGTCTCGGCGCCGGAGGGAAAAATCGATAGACTTAAGTTTAGAGATGCGAATCTTTGCCGCTTTTCAAGAAGATATCCGCAAGAAATTCTTGATTTGCCATTCTTTGCCCGGTGGCTTCGCCTGGGGGGCTGTGAACTTAATATCTTCTCTATCTGAAATCCCCCTGCGGACATTGGATGCTTTACATCTCTTGGTTGCCAAAGAAATCGGAGCAGAATTCATCGCTACGGCTGATCGGATTATGGCCGCTGGGGCCAAGCTGCTGGGGTTTTCCGTGGTTCGATTTGATTGACTCCGCTATTCACCCAG